>NZ_JBFHFD010000140.1:0-15721 GCF_041583735.1 Novipirellula sp. | reverse complement strand
GCGACGTAGTCAATCGACAGGCTGTAAACATCAAGTCGATCGTGGTCGAAGATTGGTTCGGTCATCGGTACCCCATTTCGAGTACGAGTACCGGCTGCGCCTGAGTACGAGCACGAGTACGATTTCTTCATTGCCAGAACGGTAGCGGTCACGTGGTCGCCGCGAACGACTCACCACTTTATGGAACTTAACGCGGCGACTCACTTGCATCCGCTGGTTCGCCGCTGTTTACGCTTTCAGAACCACTCGCACTGAGTGTCGATCATCCGCGAAAGTAGACTGAGGCTGAGAAAACCAGCCGCAGCTATATAGTATCGCTCGCCGGTTGAACGCTGGTCCGGTTAACGGTTGTCACCGGGCCAGCCCGGCGGGCAGTTGGCTTATTGGGTGCCAATTACTGGAGCTTCGGCCAGCGTCCAGCTAACGGTTTCTCCGCTCAGCCAGCCATTTGGCGTATTCGGCCACGTTAATCGCTCCGTCCTGGTTGGCGTCGGCGGGCTCAGGAGACATTAACATCGACTGGTATTCGTCCTTCGTCAAACTGCCATCCTGATTGCGATCATAGCGTTCGACGATCCTGCGGGCGTATTTGAAAAGGTTGATATCAGCAGTGTCCGATGCCAAGCCGGCTTGCCGTCGCTCATTGAAACGCTCCACTTCGTCGATCACCGAGGCCAACGACTCCAGGGCTGCCTGTGTGCGTTCGGCATCACCGCTCTTGGCTATTTTCAGCAACTCGCCGGCCACCGCTTCGCTGGCGTCCCCCGTGATGCCTGTCAACGAGAAAACATAGGGTGACCGTTCGCCACGACGCAACGCTTCCAGAACCAAGAGGCTGGTTTGATCCGGACGTTTGGAAAGCAACGACTTAATTTGTGACCGCGTAGCATTTTTGATTGCCGGATGCTCCGACAACATGGGTTTAAACAATAGTTCGGCCGCTATTTCCGGCGGAAACGTCGTAAGCTCGAACATCTGCACCGCCATGGACAAGTCGCCGCCCCCGTTCGAATCGTCCGGCGATCGACTGGAGGCGTAACGCAGTAACACCTCGCGAATCGGCTGATTGAAACGTTTATCGGGCCGCAAATACTGATTCGACAAATGCGACATCTTGGCCAGCGTCGCAGTGGGACTCGAAAAATCCGTCGCCTGAGCGATTAGGAGGTCTTCAAATTCCGATCGGATGCGTTCGATATTTGTCTCCGATGGCTCCTCCTTCAAGGCGGTTTCCGCAGCAGGCTGTTCCTGCTCGTCGGCGATAACCGGCTGAAGCCACAAACCGACAACAGCGACCAATACGAGCGTTTTTAGATAGCACATGGTTTTCTCTTCGGACCGTTGACTTAGAGCGTGATTATTTTACAGGTGATCGGCGACTGCGGTGCGATTGGTTGGCCGTAGCGAGTCGATTGAACCCCTGCATCGAGACGGGCATACCCTGCCATGATATTAGGAGAATTTCGAACACGGTCAGAGTCGCCTCGAGGTGATGCTGGGCCACGATTGAGCGAAAACGCGTTTTCGAGTCCTCCGCGTCCAACTCATGGTTCGCCGTCGTGTGGAGTTCACGGACTGCCTTTTAGCGGGTTGGTGATTCCATCAAAGGAGTTGCGTTTCCGCAATGCCTCCAGCCGATTTCTGTCCATTCTTTCAGATAAGCGGCGCATTTGTTGACTGCGTTCTACTTGCTGTTTTTCCTCTCTAAGCAGCTTGGGATAGTCGGGATCCCCAGGCCCCCAAGCTGCTGCGATGGACGGAAACTGCTTTAGCAATTTCCATATCTGTTGGTGCCCCGCAATCGTGGTCGTTATAGACAGTGCGCCGGACCTCGGAAGCTGGTGAACACGTAGTAGTTTCTGTTCTGTCGTTGCTTCGATGAGCTTTATGAGCACGGAAGGATCAAACGTCCCATCTGCGGTCCATACAGGCGACGCTTTTACAACGTAAGTGAAACGCAGGGTAGCCTCGCTAACTTCCGTAAGGTCATCGGCTACAGCTTCCGCTGAAATAAACAATGCAATTAGAGTTAGGATCGCGACTCGCATGCGGATTTCCTGCGTGTAGGAGGCAACTTGCTATTGGTGAAATTGGTGGATAAGACTTCACTCATGATTCGTCTGTCGGCGAACGACGGCCATCACCGGGCACGGGCAATGTGATTTCAATTTGTAAACGCTCCATGCCGTGCTCCGGTGGATGGCATGGTTACCCGCCATTATCCGGCACCACGAATAGGCGAATCAACTCGTTAACGGATTGAATCCGTGTCATTGTAGACGCAAACGTTGGTTCTGTATCTGCGTCAAAGGTCGGAGCGTGATCGGGCGTGTTGGGGTTGACATAATAGATCCCACGAGTGCTCGGTGCGAGGAGCGCAACAAAGTCCTCGGCCATCAAGCAGTGAATGCAGAACCAGAAACCAGGTGCATGGATCGGCAATCGGATGTCGAGTGTCAGTGTCACCCGAAGGTCGACTGCGTCGGCCCCCAGTCGGAGTTCGTAGTTGTCCGGGAAGCCCGGAAATCGAAGTGGCACAGTCCCATCACGATCGGTAATGCCCTGGTGAAACGGCTCGAATACCGGCAGCAATTTGTCAACGTCGAAGGAAACGAATCGACCGTTGAGGTATCGCTGCAACATCGCGTGGTTTGGGTCGAGAATCGCATCAACGCTCAACACGGAAGGAAACTGTGCTTGGTCGGGTAACGGTGGCGATCACCGAGTCCGAGCGGACAAGTCACCACTTGTAAAGCTGTTTTCGAGGACTTCGGTGCAGTACGCCCAGCATGGGCGTGATCTTGTGGGAGGCAAGTCCCCGGTGCTTCGTTTTGGTTTCTTTAAAGGAGTCAGTATACCAAATGATCATCTAGAGAAAGGGCAGTACGAGGCCATTTGCCTGAAGACGCGGCAACTGCGCCGGAGGTGACAATCCCTGGGGAGGAAGCCTGCGAATGTGACCGTAAAAATCTGACTAGCCGCCGCGAACAGCTCCGGTCGGGCAATAACCGAATCGGACGAGCTTCAAAGCTAAAACCGTCGTCAGACACATTCACGCGGAAGACCCGCGTTTGTTACGAACAGAAACCCGATAGGTGGCCGATGTCTACAGGCCCGTCGTGGAGCGACCAATGAGATGGCAGCAGGCTGCTGACTGCGAAACCGAACCGGAAGCCCGGCGGATGCCTTGGAGAAACATGCAGCGTAGGTAGATCGGGAGCTTGGACGGGGACAGATCACGATCCCTTATCTGGGGAGAACTTCGGGAGTACCCGTGAGTAGGGCTAACGCAAACAGTGGAAGAAGTCGAAGACTCGGCTTCGCAACCTGATGTCCTTGGGCTTGACCTACCGGGAAGCCCGCCCGTTCGCTTTTAGCGGCAAAGGTCCATGGCGTCTTGCCAAGCCGTCGGGCGTCCAACACGCGTTATCGAACGACTATCTGAAAAGTGTTGGGTTATTGAGTTTAACAGAACGCCCGAAACAGATTGCATTGTCGCGATGAACCGCCCGAGTAGCGTTCTCCGCATGCTAGGTGGTGTGGAAGGGGCGCCGGAGCAATCCGGCCCCTTTCCCGATCGGGATTGTCACCCGTCGTCGTGGGGCTCGGGCATCGGGGACACGCAAGGATGTCCATTGCGGTACGAAGTTACCGTAACGCGTGCGCCGGAGTCGAGCAACTGACCGTCCGCAGATGCGACAGAATAAATCACGCCGTCAATTTCAACATCGCCCGTAGGCCGTAGCTGAGACGTGGTGACGCCGGACTTGCCAACGAGTTCGCCAGTGTCTGCTGGTGACGCGATCGAACCGGTATCGTGAGTTTGGGGGTGAAGTACGAGTTGCGGAAAACCAAACGACCATTCACGAATCAGGTAGGCGGCTGCCCACAACCCAAATACACCGCCGTCAACATCACCACCTGTGACGAGAGCGACGGCCATGCCAATACCGAGCAAGAGGGCAAAAATCGACCAAAACGCAAAGTTAACAAGCCAGCAAACGAGTAACGCACAAACGAATAACGCGATGACACGGAGGCGGGCAACGGGAAGACGCGACGCAACGTCAATGGATGTGTCAATATCGTGGTGACCCGCCCAACGGTTAAAGTGCCAGACAAACGCAGACACCGTGATGCCAGCAAGCGGCAAGTCAATCATCGGCGCGAAGGCGAGTTTTTCCATTGAGTCGGGTAACGGCAGAATTCACGGGGGAAGGGTGAAGGACTCGCAAGCAGAACAACAAACGCGACTCCCGTCCTTATGGTCACTACTGCAGTTCATTGTGCTGCCATCGCCAGGTTTCGAAAACTACGCGAGTTCCCCGACGATATCTGGAATCGCGTTCTCTATTCGGGCAAGGGGATCCGGTCGCTCTCGACCCGGCGTTGAAGCGATAGAAACCACCACAACGGATCCGGGGATAGCAATCACGTAGAAAGTGTATTGCAACTGCTCGTCGCCGGTCAAATTCGGGTCCTTGAAATAGCGGTACGTGCCCTTGTCAGTCGGTTCCACGTTAGATTTCTCCGCTAGGTCATCAAGAAAATCATACGCGACAGCGGGATCGGCGTGGAATTCCTCGTTGGCGTGCAGAGTCGCACTAAAGTTCTGTGATCGCCCATTGAGCGTGCCAAGCAGTACACCATCGTCATCAAAAGCTGCGACAAAGTCGTGTGGAACAGCGACCACCACATTGGAGTGCGGAAAGCGATACGGCTTCCAACCGTCTCTCAACAGTGCGATGCATAACCCGGGGCCGTGTGATGACGCATCATCATTTCGGTGGTGTGTTCGCTCTGCACCAGTATGCTTCTCAAGTTCTTCGCGAAATGGCCAATAGCTGGCGAGAATGCAACCCCCGCCAATGAGCATGCCTAGACGACCGACATCCCAGTAAACATAAACTCCCAGTAAAATGACAAAGAGGCCAAGCAGAGAATTCGCAAGCAGCGCCCAGCGAGTCTGGTACCACAGGAGGATCGCGAGCAAAAGAAATCCTGCGGATAGCAATAAGTTGACCATGTTTTGGTCGCGTATCGCGTGATAAGCAATCCCAGCAGAGACAGCGAAGCCAAGCAGGGAATATATCAATAGCCAACCGCGTGGTGTTTTCATGTTAATGCGTCGAAGGTGGTGACTTTTGGCAGAACGTTGGAATTCACAGGGCGGCGGGATTTGATCGTCCAACTCGAAACGCACGGCCACCGCCACTCCTGTGCAATTCTCTGGTTCGCCGCCGAATTCTAGCAGTGGTAGAGAACCTCTACGCCAATGCAGTCGGAGGATATCTGCCGCAATTTGGCGACCCGTTATTGCCATTTTGCCATCGCGGCAGTGTTCGCAGCGCTGGGTTCATCAATCAAACGCGAACCAAACTCGGATAGGTCATTCCACAGGCCGTCGGGAGTGATGATCGCCGACGGATAATAGTCGACGGGTAGTTCGCCAACGATGCACGCGTGTCGGTTACAGTTCGCAACAGGTTCAATGTCGTGAGTGTCTGGAGCAAACCCACCGAATGGGGTCGATGTTAGGTGCCAGTAGTCCCAGTAAAACCGGGGCCAAGACTTCGCGTCTTCGTCCAGCCGATGTGGGGCAAGTGCGTCGTCCAATGCGCGATCCAGTTCTGTCGTTCCGCGGTCGAGCAGGACAAGCAGTATTCCCTTCATGGCAGAGTTTCTCTGTCGGCGAGAGGTAGAATTCACCGAGAACACGCAAAAGATTCAACCATTGCCAAACCGCTCGGCTTGCGTCCTTCGGTGGATGTCATTGTTCCACGCATTCTATGCTGCACGCCGATTGAATGCGACGTTTTCGATCTCGCTTGCCGTAGCAAGTGCGTTGGCGATAGCGGCGCCAAGTGCCCGGAATCGAGAATTGTATACCGAACGGTGAATGATCTGATGCCACCAGTTGTTGCAAAGGCGAATTTCGAACTCAAAGCAGTTTTCGTGGTTACCATCCGGGGCCCATTGAAGATAAAGAAACCATCTCCAGCCATCAACTGTGAAGTAAGTGTACCAGCCGTGATCTTCCGGATTGGGACCGTGTAGATCCCTAACGGTCTCACATGATCGCAGCGCGTCACATAGGCTTTGAATCACCGGTTCGGTCGCGATATATTGCCACTGCTCCCCAAAGTCGCCGGAGAAAACCGGTTTGGGAGCACGTTCAACGTCGTCATCATCAGGCATGTCGCCTGCCCAATAGAACGTACCAAAAATCATCGTCATTCGATTGCCAATGTGACAACACTCAATTCAATCGGGGGACGACCGGCGATCAGCGGGCCGTGAGTGTTAAGTGTCCATTCGTGAAAGCATGCAAGCCCGGCTTGGGGCGAGTAGAACGGAGTCTCTCGGATGTTAGGATACGCTTTGTGTTCGCGGTTTGCCATCGATTTCTCCTTGTTGTGTCACCATCTTTGATCCTTGTCCAATTGATCACCGTCCCCTCTCCGAACCGGACTGGCGCCACCGGCGCATCCGTCTACCCGCCGACACCTCTCACCGGGCATCACTTCGCACGCTTCAATCGCGATCAAGTCCGCGCCACCAGCACTTGCCCCGTGGAAATCCATCTGATTCGCAGCAAATACCGTTCGCAAACGTTTGCCCGCGAATCACGCTAAGGATCGCGAATGAGTGCGGCATGACAAAACGGCCAAGGGGCAATCACGCCGCAATCAACAACTCAAGCCAACCTCGGAACCAGCAGCAATCGACGCACTATTGAACCGTGTACACAAGTCGACGCCCCCCGGAGCTCAATAAACTCGACCTCCCCTGATGACCATAAGCAGGCAAAAAAATGGGTGACAAAAAGATGAAGATCGAAATACAGGGCAGGCACTACTGCGTCTAGAACATTTTTCTGACGCACCAATCTTTCTGTCTGCCACCCGCTAAGCCTCAAGGCGTGCGAACACAACGAATCAATCTGCACCAGCTCCTCACTCCTCACTCCGTGTCTCCGTGTCTCCTTCCCACCCGCTCGTCTTCAAGCCATGTCCAATCCACAACATGCGCCCCATGGTTCCCCTGATTGCTGTAACGGGATATCGCTAACCACGGCGGTTGACGCGGATCCGACCATAGCCAGCACAAAGACCGCCAGTAAATCCGTTTGCAGACGCTCCATCATGCATGAAGACCGCCTGAATCGCCAAAACGACCGCGATCAAGTCACCATCGCCAGCCGGCAAACAGTACGGATCAGATGACACGCGTGGACACGCGTGCCATTACCCACCAGCCCTGCCGCGTGCTCGCCTGCTTCGAATGGTTCTGGCTCAACGGCTGGAACAACGCAGGTGCCCCAGTCTCTCCAGAGCCCGAAAGTGCACCCAAGCCCGGTGCCCGCAGCAACACTCTTGGCAGAGAAGACATGGAACCACAGATAAACGCAAATGGACGCAGGGTTACACCTGTCTGCATCTGTGCTCATCCGCGTTCATCTGTGGTTGGCTAAGTTAATGAGCCGAGCACCCCAGTGATCGACCACGCGGTAAGCCAGACTGAAGAGCAATCGCCACTGGAGACAGACACCGAACTCCGCGGGCAAAACGCGATAGCTGCCACGTCGTAGGCCCACAACCCCATTCCGCCACGCCCGCTCTTCCGCCAGTTGTTGATGGGGTTTGCACAGGAGCAAACAGAGACAACAGAGTTCCAGTCGGCAATCCCACTGTTGACACCGTTCCCTCCAGTGAGCCGCTGCACGGACCACCGAGTGATCTATCGTCGCGGACCACCGCTGGAAAAGGCGAGCTAAGCGATGCAGCTTACGATCGTTCGAAGCGTCAAAAACGAAGCGTCACCAGGAGTGCGGTCGCAGACGGTCTGCGCTGGTCGCGAAACACAAGGCCCGCAGACGCATCAGCAGGCTCTCAGGAAACGCACAAAGCGGTCCAGTTACTGGCTCGGGCTCGGCACCCCAAGCCATCTCGGCCACCATCATCAGTCCTGCGGTCACGCGACAAAAAAGCAAAACCCTTCGTAAATTCTCTGGGTGATCGCTGAATCTTCAAAGCGTTCCACCGGCCTTCTTGAACCAAGGCCTTGAACATCGGCTCCGCTCGTGCCCCGCTCCGCGATGTCAAAGCCTTAATTGTTAGTCGCCGTATGTTTTCATGGGGATTGAGCAATTATTTCGACAACGTTGCCATTGAGGTCAACCTTGGCGATCACCGAGTTCTTTACCACACCGCCAAATGCGTTTTTGCCGCGAAATTCAGTCGTGACAATTAAATGATCTCCTTTGTCGATGTATCTGGTTTCGACATGTTCGTATGACTTGGGATCATTCATTGATTTCTTAATCACCTGGGTTAGCCCGCGGTGTGAACCATCCCATGCGCTAAATTCTTTTTCGATTTGTTCGGTGCGCAACTGTTCGGGAGTCTTGGGTGTGCTTGGAGTAGTGCTGGTTGTATCGGTACTACCTAACGCCAAGAAGGCCATCACCAGCATTGCGAGTGTGGACCAAAGGTGTTTTTTCATTGAAAGCTCCCGCGAGAACAAACGCACCAACGTAAAACAGGACATCAAGCGTCTGATATGTGCCCTGAACGAAGCCAAATAGTTGCCCGTATTCCGCAACGACAGCGAGAACGAGGCCTACCCATACCCATGGGACAAACCGTTTCCAAATTAGAAGCATCCAGCTTGTTGTAGCGTACACCCAGCAACCATCGGGCAGTGAGTACAGCAACCATTCGGGAAGGGGCATTGTCGGGCGAAATACAAATGCGGTCAAGTTGCAATACTCGATCCAGCGGAAGACGAGCAAGTCGGTCGAACGCCATCCAATGTACACAGCGGTCCCAATGATGGTTGGAAACACTACGTGAAGGAGAAAGCGAACTGTCGTATTCATGGTTAGGCTAGGCTAGGCTAGGCTAGGCGACGAACGGTGCGGTTCAGCGGGTGGCGGCAAGCGATTCAGCCATTGCGAAAACGGTCACCATTGCCACGCCGGTGCAACCGCAGGTTCCCCGCACCCTCGCCTTGGAATCGACGTGCATTCGATGTCTCATGGAAATGGATTTCCCATCGGTTGCGCCAGACAGAAGTGTACAGCGAGGACGGCTACGAATTCGAGTCCCGCAACGAGTAGGGTGAGTTTTGACTCGCCGAATGTGAGAGGAATCGCAACCGCGGCCATCGAACCGCCTATCAAGGGAATAGGTGCCGCAGAGCAGATTAAATGGACGATGCCAACATGTGTGACGTAGCGATCTATCGCCCACAACAACAAAAGGCAAACCGCAACAGGTAGTAAGGCGAGAGCAATCATGAGCCAATATCGCGGAGTCGTCCGCTGATCGTCAGGAATCTGGCTCGAAGCTTCGTACGGGTTCGTCACGGTCGACATTCAGCTTGGCATTGGCGATAGCATGTAGCCATTACAGTCGGGGAACGGCCCGCGTCACCGGGAACGCGCGGAAAGGTTTCTAACGGCCAGGTCGCTTGGCTCGCGTGCGCCGGTGCACGCGAATGTTTCCCGCCGTCTGCAGTCGAATCTAAAATCGGCAAGGTTCCCGGCGCCCGATGTCGGTACCAAGGCTAAAGTCTTCTTTCCATTGGAGTGAATCCTGAAACAGCTCGTTGTGGTTGTCCGAGATAATGTCGATCTCAGAATCGGGTATAGGCGTGCATTCCTCAGGGTCCGACCGCTGCAACTGAAGTTTGATGAAGCCGTGGTCGAAACGATCCAGCTGAAGCATAAAAGTGTAGACAACCGAATCCAGAAAGTCGTCAGCAATCGTAAGCAGAGCTTTCTTCTGCTTCTCGGTGATCGTGGCGGCGATTTCGCGTGCTTCGCCGATATCAGGGTCAGCTTCCAGCGTCTCGGCATCAATTTGAGCCTTGAAGTCGAGAAACAAACTGTCGGTATTGGAAACCAATGCAAGGCCGAATAGGCCGCGAGCCATCTCGATACGCGCTTCGTCGTCGTCCGGCCAAAGTTCGATGTTGTCGTCGGACAGCCAGCCCTTCTCGCGGCATAGAGCGAGGTACCGATTCTGCGTTTCGATTCTAGCGTCGTCAGTCATGTGCGGATTTCAGTCGGGGAACGTCACCAATCACCCGGCGGCGACGAGAGATTGTCCACTTGAAAACGCCCGACTTCGCCGCGCGGGTGCATGGGATTGTTGTCGGGACTATTGTGCGTCAAGTAACGCTTTGATTTCAGCGATCGACCGACAGGCACCCCCCAAGTGTATCACGGCGTGACAATTTGGGCATACCGGTCGAAGATCGTCGATCGGATCAACGTCATATTCGCCGCCGCATTCCGACAAAGGTCGCAAGTGGTGAACGTGAATGTAGCCGTCTGCGATATCACCGTATGTCGCGCCAAAATCAAAGCCGCAAATATGACAAGTTGATCCGTAGTGTGCGATACAAGCGGATCGAGCATGTGCGTTACGTTCGTAAGCATTTATTACGACAGATTTCGTCGCGCCCTCGGTGTATTGCGTATCTGAATCCAGTTCCTCGGGAAGCGGTGGCATTGAGGCCTCCGAATCGTCGGGCGGAAGTGGACATTGAACATCGCGCAGTCGTTGACACGCAATTGCAAGTTGATCGTCTGTAAACAGCTGACGCCAAGGGTTGCACAGCACGAGATATTCAACGCTGATCGTCAGGTTTTCGGGGCCGCGAAGGAAGAGTTCAGTGAAGCCCTCTGAAGGCTCGGTTTTTGCGAGAAGCCGGTCGGCGGTTTCTTTGCCACCGTGTTGGCGTACCATCGAGAGAAAGCCGTGGGCTCTGTACGGCGGCGTCAATTCGCCTGCTGCGCGATGGATGCCCAGCATCGCGTCGTCGAATTGAGCTTCAAGTGTCATAGCTTGTCCCGATAACGGCGGTCGTAACCGGGCGACCGCATAAGACTTTCCATTTGTAAACGCGCTGTCGGTCGCTCCGGTTCACGACATGGTTCGGCATCATTCTTGTTTGAAAGGCTGGCTCTTGAACTCGGAACCAACGATTGTTGATATCATGCGAGAAATCGCAACTTCTTGTTCAGGTGGGTAGATGGAAGTAACGACGAATGCGTCACTGGCTTTTCTTTTGCCGAAGCGAAATTCCGCACCCAAATCCACAGCAAACATAAGCGCGCCGTACTCGTCTCTGTCCATTCTTGACGGCTGAATCAACTCTTCGCATCGATCAAGGAATTCTTTTAAGGTGTGGATCGAACCAATTGGCGAAAGCAATCGTTGCTGCATATTCGTGTCCACTGCTGGGCGGAACACCGGGGAAGACGGTCCAAGCTCTTCAATGCTACCATCGCCAAACCTATGAAGAAACAGGTTACCAAATCCAAGCGGTATCTGTGTAGGTGATGAGTCTGCCCAATCGTGCGAACGCCAAATATGCCAAAGCGTGCCTGGCTGGGAAGGTGAGGAAAAGTAGTAGTCACCCCATGCTGTCTTAGCAAAAGGGATAGCATCTTGGCTGGAACTACTGGGGATAATTGCGGATTCATCAAATGAGTCGCAAAATGAAAGCCATTCGGCCAATACCTGTTTACGCAAATAGGGCGTCTGCTCCGTAATCGCTTCCGGATTCAGCACGTCGATGTCGTCCAGGCTACCGTAACCGAATTCTTTCACAAATAGAGCATAATCTTGTGGAAGTTCTCCACAGGATCGCTTGATCTCATCAATTTCAGCGTCCGTTGCAATACGACTATGCTGTGAAACGCGATAGATCAAATCCCAATCGAGTCGGTTCAACTTGTGATCTTCAATAGCCGACCTCGTGTTTGGTGTCAATTGCTCTTGGTTGCGATTGCATCCCATACTGATCAGCATTGTGAAGGTTAGAAGCAATAGTGTTTGAGGATTCAGGTGCAGCATTCTTCAAGCGACCATCAGCCGGAACCGAAAATCTGGAGTTAGCGAAATCATCGAAACGTAGAATTGCCGAACGTCCAACGTAACCGGGGACGAGTGTAGATTTTCCATTTGTAAGAACACGATGCCGTCCTCCATGTCCACGGCATGGTTACCCGACATGGTGTGTTCTATTCAAAATTCGCTCAACGCGGCCCGATGATTCTACGCTCATGGCAGAGACCACGAGTGTGATCCCAATTAGTGTCACAAACCTAGCCAAGCCAGTAGTATTAAGCGGTTCCCATATGGCTGCATTCCGTAGTGCGTCGAGCGAAACTAAGCAAATAAACGACGCAAGCGTTCCGGATGCAACACACGTGAGAACACTGAAATTTAGCGGTCCAAGAAGTTTCCTTCGTGCAGCGTAGTAGAAAAGCGATAGTGCAGCCGAAGTAAGAGCGACGGTAGCAAACACCGCCGCAGCGTTAAGTGGTGCACCGATGGTCGAGGAAAACGTAGTGGATGGACCAAGGAAAACCAAGGAGTGAGCAATAGTCCCGACGATGAATCCCGGTCCGATCCAAAATGGAGTCAGAGCTGACATTCCCTTGCTGCGAGGTGTGGGTGTAGACACGGTAGCCGACAATGACGCTTCTGATGAATTCATTTTGACAACTCAGTTGTTAATTGTCCGACGACAACACGGGTAACGTCTAAAATCACCCGGTCGCGACGAGCGATTCTCCATTTTCGAAACGCCCGACTTCGCGACTCGGGTGCAAACTTTGGTTGTTGGCCGTCTGTGGATGGGACGTTGACGCCAGCACTACCGCCGGCATTGATGCAATCGGGTGGAGACAGGCCGAGGAAGTCGGCGAATTGAGTGGCGATCGGCAGAACGTAGTCGGAGGAATCTTCGTCGAATGGAGCTGGAATGATGTACGGCATATCTTCAGGTGCAATGGAATAGTTGTACAATGTTTTGGCAATGATTTCCTCTAGCAGGTATTAATGCGTCAAACGCTCGTCACCTCGCCGCTCTGCGCGTAAAGTTTTGTGACAAATAGCCTGGAACAAAGCGTAGCACTTGCGCCAGTTTTGAGGCGTGACGGCGTACCGTCGTAGTTTTCGGTACGTTGAAAACCGTTTGTCACACACTTCAGCAAAATGGTCCAAGACGGCGACGATCTGGTCAGGTGTTGGCTTCACGGTTATTAAGTGCCAAATAACGATAAAGGTAACGGGGGGCGAGGAGAGGAGTTTGACTTCAGGACCGACTGCGCCGAGCCCTCCCGTTCACCGATTAGTTCTGCCTTCAGTTTTGTGCAGGCACGAATGCATCGTCATTCCGGGCAACGTACATCGTCGAATCACTGCGAACTCGTATCCGCCAGTGTATGAAACAATGTTCGACAAAACCACAACGCTCATATACGAGTTGTTGAATGCGATCCAAGTCTGTGTTGTTCGAAACAGTGCCGTAAATCTCGACGTTCACAATCTTAAGGTGTGTCGTTGAGATGGAAAGATTGGAAAACGCCGGGTCTTCGGCAAAGATTGCATTAAGTTCGTTGCGGGCATCACGGTCGTCAGTTTGTTTGTCCACGAAAATCTGGACGTCCGAGTTGATGTACGTTGGAAACGCGAAGGCGAGACAGACGGGGATCGAGAAGAGAACGAGAAACGCAAGTCGAAGTTTTGGAACCGGCGTTTCGCGGATCGCACGCGTAATCAGCAAAATGATCATCAAAGCGACCACGGCGTAAGTGATTCCAACACCGGTGCCGAGAAGATAGTTGCCGCGAGAAAAAGCAGCAAGAACGAGAGCGATGAATGCCATCCCAATGAGTAATGACAACAGCGAGAATCGTAGCCGTGGTTTTTCCGTCGTCATGATTTCGATGGCAGAACGGTTCGCATCAGCGGGCGGCGGGAGCAGGCTTTCCACTCAAACACGCCCGGCCACCGCCGCGCCGGTGCATGCGAGGGTTCGCCGCATTCAAGATTCCAGGAATGAGTGCAACGCCTCAGAATCACGTAGGCAACCGAAGCGATACCGACCATCTTCTAAGCAAAGCAAGCAGTTTTCCAAACTGGCATTTAGTTCCTCGATACCAAGCTCCGAGATTGATGTGTTAGCTACCGAAAGCATTCGCAGCTGTGAAAGGTTTTTAATCAATGAGACTGCAGAGTTCGTAATCGGAGTATGCCAAAGGAAGAGATACTGAAGGCTTTCCATCCCGGTGAGATGTCGAACACCGTCGTCCGAAATATTCGTGCCGCCAAGATCCAACGCCTCGCAATTTCGAAAGCAACCAATTGACTGCATGTCCACATCATCAATTGGAAGGCAGCGAAGATATGCCCCTTGGACGGTGGCCCGCAAAAACTTCGTCGAATGGAACCAGAACGATCCGCCTCGAATGGCTATTCGTATACAACCTGCCCGTTCCCGTGGCGCGGCAATTAGCCAGGAAATGCGACAGTTCAGCCGACGCCGGAATCGAATTTTAAGGTGATCAGGAATGTCCGATTTGAGTTGACTCACATGATACCTTTACTCGGTCGGCGAACGTCTACGATCACGTGGTCGCCGCGAGCAACCAACCGCTTCAATTAACTTAACTCGGCGACTCACGTGCATCGTATGGTTCGCCGGAATTTGCCCTCACGTAATCAATGTGGCGGAAGGCCGGCTCCTGCCTTGCAAAAGTTAAAACCTGATTTCGTCCAGTCCTCAATCACCTTTGACTCGATAATTTCGATGTGACCGTCCAAGAAAAGGTAGTTCGCGGTGTCACCAATGTGTCGACCGCGAGCAATGTATGTGTCCACGATTGGTAGTACCAATCCGGCGTCGATATTTGCAGTTGTGAACCATGTTTCAGGATTCATGTCCGGTGGAGATGCCGGGTCAACGAAGAGGGGGCCGCCGTTGTGCTCCATGTACTGTATCGTCGAATGCGTAGCATTGATCACCATCGGGTCATTCTCCATTTCAACGTTAATAAAGTAGCCAAAGCGGTCAGGTGAGTCAGGGCAGGGGAAGCGGTCACGAAAAGGCACCCCACTAGAGTGCATCTGACGCAAATTACTTGCACACTCCGTCCTGCGTGCCGAAGCTCTGGCGGACTGTACCGCAGGCAGCAATAACGCAATGCAAATTGCAATAATGAAGAAAACGACAACGAGTTCAATCAGCGTCACGCCGCTATGGCGGTGTTGTGATAGCATCGGCTCATGCATTCTTTTCAATCCGGCGAACGTTACCCGTCACCGGGCCGGGAAAGTTGACTATCCATTTGTGAAACCTTGCAAGCCCGGCTCCGGTGCACGGGATGGTTCGCACCATCTTCAGCGCCGCATGCAGCACGCTTTGTATTTCTTGCCGCTGTTGCAAGGACACGGATCGTTGCGACGCACGTTCTGCGTTCCACCGCCGTACGATGCACCAGTAGCAAATTTTTGTGTGATCGCTGAAAGTGGGATTTTCGACTGCCCACTCCCGTCATTGTATTGATGTAACAATTCCATTTTCTTTCGATTCGCGGCCAAAACGGCCTGCAATTCAGGTGAGTCGTTCAGAATTACGCGCACATTGTCAACGTGAACGTTCTGGTACTTCGTTTTGTTATCAGGAATAAAGAGAACGCGTTGTTCGCCGTCGGGCTTCGGTGTGATGTCGACGAATTCGCCATTGGGCGAACACCAAACCGCATGGAACTCACCTTCGATCAACATTTTGGGTGCGAGCCAAACGCACCAGCCGTGTTGTAGTGTTCCACCGTCGCGTTTCATCTTTTCGCGGACGTTGGGAAAGCATTCGGATACCTTGGCGTAGGACTCATGCTTCAGGTCAAGAAACACGGGCT
>NZ_JBFHFD010000139.1:0-15933 GCF_041583735.1 Novipirellula sp. | reverse complement strand
GTCGGCAATTTACAATTGTCAATTTAACCTTTTCAATAATCCGGTTTGCTAACACGTGCCGTAGGTTTCGTGGGATGTCAATGGTGCCGAAACTCTTCGCGAGTTTCGCTACGGGCACGTAGCCGGTTAGAAACGGGTGATCGTTTCGTGCAGATTCAAGATCACGCGGCAGACTTGTCCGAACGCCGCGATCTGACTTTCCTCGGCTTTGGATTTTGTTGCCGACCTGCGACCGACCGCGATGTACTTCTTCGCCTCTTCGGCGTTGGATTGATAGTAAGCTAATTGCCGGTCATACAATCCACGCAGTGCCGCTCGTTCCTCGTCACTGGGGTGTCGCGATAACGCGACCACAAAGGCTGCGTCCAGCCAATCATCGAACGTGCCGTCTTCGTGATCCGCTAACAACCGATCCGCCATCGCGTGCGACGCTTCGGCAAACGACGGATCGTTCAATAACGTCAGCGCTTGTTGCGGACTGTTGGAAAGCGGGCGATCGGCGGTGCATTCGTCTCGCGATGGAGCATCAAAATTGACCAGCATCGGATGCAAGAACGTGCGCTGCCAATGCATGTACACGCCGCGGCGATATTGACGCGAATCACGGCTGGCTTCATAGCGGCGATTCGGAAACTGCAAATTCGAATAGTGCCCGTCCGGTTGGTAAGGATAGACGCTGGAACCGCCCACGAAATCGGTGACGAGCAGTCCGGCGATCGCCAACGCGTTGTCGCGAATCACTTCGGCTTCGAGTCGCCGCGGCGATTGGCTCGCCAACAACCGGTTGTACGGATCACGTTCGCTCAGACCCGGTCGCTGAGCGGCGGTTTGCTGGTAGGTGTGACTGTTGACGATTCCACGGACCATCTGCTTTACATCCCATCCGCTCTCGATGAACTCCGCTGCCATCCAATCCAATAACAACGGATGACTCGGCCATTCACCTTGGCTTCCTAGATCGTCGAGCTTGCCTGAGAGCCCGGTGCCAAAAAATTGTTTCCATGTTCGATTGACAACGTGCCGCGAGGTCAATGGATTGTCGGGCGAGGAAACCCAGTTGGCCAAGTCGAGGCGTGTCAGCCGTCGCTCGCTGTCGACTTTCGGTTCCGGCAAGAAGTGAGGCGTTGCCGGTGGCGCCAGCTCGCCCGTTTTGTCTTGCCAATTGCCTCGTGGCAACACGCGGCTTTCGGGAATGCGGTCTGCAGGAACCGATTGGACGCATAACGACATCGCCATCGCCGAATGCTGCTGCAGAATCTGGTCGCGATAGAAATGGCTGCTTGGTCGCTGTTGTGCATAGGGAACGGTCGAGCGATGGAATGCGCTGACGAGCTGTGCGTTTTGTTGCTCGCTACGCTTGGACGCAGCCGTTTGAACCGCCGTTCGCAGTTCCAGCGACACGGCATCCCACCCGGCGATGGCGTTCGCAACCGGAGTCAGCGAAATCCGCACGCGTCCGACATCACCACTGTGCAGCGTCGTTTGCAGTCGATCGTTCGGCGTGATCCATACGGGGGCGGCGAAATGGTAAACGGCGGTGTGCGGGTACTCGGTTTCGTTCGCAGGCAATTGCCACATCGCTGGACCACTTCGCCACACGTCTTCGAGCACGAGCGGCTCCTCGCCACTGATGTAACGTTTTGGATTTTTGCGGTCTGCTTCGCCCCAAGCGATTTCGATCGATTGGGATTTTTCGGCAACCACTTCCCGTGGAACGGCGATTTCGACGGACGGCGCGGGGGTGGCTGGAGAAAACGATACCAGTTCGCTGCGTTGATCATCCAGTAATTTGACTTGATAACGGCTCAAACGCTTTGCGTATTCGGCGGAGTCGGTACGGTTCCAGATGACAATGTTTTCGATTTTCTGTGCCGCGCCGAGATCGACTTCCCACCATGGATCGTTGCCCGGATTGGTATGGGTGACCGATTGAGCGTTGTAGTAGTGGCCATCGGTGTTGCCGTCGATCGCAAGTGATGCGTCGCCTGATTTGTAGTTGGCCGAGTGGCGAGCTTTGCCGTTGACCGCGATGTTTTGCAGTTTTCCGTCGGCGTCTTTGCTGAACACTTGGACTTCGGCGAGCGACAGGATCTTGTTTTTTCCTGGCAACTCGATTCGTACAAAACGAGGGGTGACGGCGATGGGTGGTTGCGGTTGGTGGGGACCACGAT
Organism: Novipirellula sp.; assembly: GCF_041583735.1. NCBI lineage: Bacteria > Pseudomonadati > Planctomycetota > Planctomycetia > Pirellulales > Pirellulaceae > Novipirellula > Novipirellula sp. The sequence goes on along the minus strand of NZ_JBFHFD010000139.1, from coordinate 13,762 downwards.
CGAGGTTGACCGAAACGCTCAAGGAAAACCGGCCCTCTTCACTGCGGCCGACGCGGTTGCCGTGGGCTTCGTCGGGCAACACTTCCACGCGGATCGAATTGACCAGCACGGCGTCATCGAGTTTCGTGTCCAGCGTGATTTGCTCGGACTTGTTGGCCTTGCCCGTCAATCGAACCGATCCGTCGTCTTTCAAGGTCGGCTTGGTCTTGCCGCTGGCGACCGCGTCCACCACATCGGCAACGATCCATCCCGAGGGGTTGGATTTCAGAGTATGTGCGAGCGACTGTGTCCATGGTGTGTATTCGGCATCTGGCAACACGGAATCCGCGAGTTCGGAATAGAGTTCTCGGTCGCGTTCCGCTTGCAGAAACTTGATCTCGTTTCGCGCCGCTTCGCTTTCGATGCGAATCTCGGGTGGAAACGGATAGTCATTGTTAAAGCCTCGCAAATCAGGATTGGGGGTGTAACCGTAGTCGGCATAGACGCCCCATTGGCGGACATCGTCAAAAAAGGCACCGAGCGAATAAAAATCGTGTGCCGAGAAGGGATCGTATTTGTGATTGTGGCATTCGCAACACGCCAGCGTGCTGCCTAGGAACGCGGTGCCCATCATCCGCACGCGGTCGGCTTTAGATTTGGCCAAGTATTCTTCGGGTTGAGCGCCTCCTTCGCGAGTGACCATGTTCAGTCGCAGCAAACCGGTCGCGGCCAATTGCTGTGGCGTTGGATCGTCAAGCAAGTCGCCCGCTAATTGTTCTCGCGTGAAGAGATCGAAGGGCTTGTTTGAATTAAACGAATCGATGACGTAGTCACGGTAGGGAGCGACACGTTGATTTTGGTCTCCGTGGAAGCCAACGGTATCCGCAAAACGAACGAGGTCTAACCAGAAGCTGGCCATTCGTTCGCCAAAATGTTTCGATGATAACAATCGTTCGACTTGCCGCTCGTAGGCATCGGCCGATGGGTCGTCCAAGAATGTTTTCAGTTCGGCGGGTGTCGGTGGCAATCCGGTCAAATCGAGACTCAAGCGGCGTAGCAGCGTGCGTTTGTCGGCAACGCCGCTGGGCGAGATCCCTTCGGCTTCGAGTCGTGCCAGAACGAAGGCGTCGATTGGGTTGCGCACCTTGTCGGCGAACGTGTTGACCGCAGGGACGACGGGGCGAACGATTGGCGCATAGGACCAATGTTCTTCGTATTTCGCACCTTGTTCGATCCACCTGCGAAACAAGGCTATGTCGTAATCGGTCAAACGATGGCGGAATTCTGGGGGCGGCATCTGTTCGCCATCGCCTTGGTCAATGATCCGCAAAAACGCTTCGCTGCGCATCGGGTCGCCGGGCTTGATCCCAACCGCTTCGTCGTCCGATGGCAATACACCGGTCGCGGCGGCAAACGAATCGATGCGGTACCCGCTGGGGTTCTCTTCGGCGTCCGGGCCATGACACGCAAAGCAGGTGTTGGACATGATCGGCCGAATGTGAGCGTTGAATGTCACCTGTTCGGGGATCGCCGGCGTCTTGGATGTGCTGACCAAGGTCGGTGGTTCCGCCGCATCCGCAGCCGACGTGGCGACAAATCCGTGACCCAGGATGCTCAGCGTCGTAAGGACAAAAATCGTTCGTTGGAAATTCATGATTTAAGAGCTAACTCGATCGTTCGCCGTCGTGTGCGGTAGGGTTAGAGGCAGCGTTTCAAGGTGGATGCCGCCGTGGACGTTTCTCGCGTGTGCGAAAACGAACTATGCGATGATTTCTTTGACAACGCGGCTAGGTTCCACGCCGGTCAACCGCAAATCGAGACCTTGAAAACGTGCGGTCAAACGTTCGTGATCAACGCCAAATAGATGCAGCAGCGTCGTGTGCAGGTCATGGACGGTGACGATGTTGTCGACCGAGTTGTAACCGAGTTCGTCGGTGGCGCCGTAGGCCATCCCGGGTTTCACTCCGCCGCCAGCCATCCAAACGCTAAAAGCGTTAATGTGGTGATCGCGTCCGCTGCCTTGTGCCATCGGCGTCCGCCCAAATTCGCCGCCCCACAGCACCAACGTGTCTTCGAGCAGTCCGCTGCGTTTCAGGTCGGCCAACAACGCCGCGGTGGGACGGTCTGTGTCGCGGGCAGAGATCGGAAAGTTTTGCTCCAGATTGCTGTGATGATCCCAGCCACGATGGTACAGCTGGACAAAGCGGACGCCTCGCTCGAGCAGTCGTCGGGCCAGCAAACAGTTCGATGCGTAGGAGCCGTCGCCAGGCCGCTCGACGCCATAGGCATCAAGCGTGTCCTGTGTTTCGGTGGACATGTCGGTCAGCTCCGGCACGGCGGTTTGCATTTTGAAGGCCATCTCGTATTGCGAGATGCGTGTGTCGATCTCGGGATCGACGTACCGCTGGGCGAGCATGCCGTTTAATCGCTGCACTTCGTCAATCACTTGCCGCTGAGTCGATTGGCAAACGCCGTCGGGGTTGCCGATGTAGTGCACCGGCGAACCGCTTGCTTGAAAGGCAATGCCTTGGTAACGGCTTGGCAAGATCCCCGCGCTCCATTGCCGTGCCGAGACCGGCTGCGCCCCGGGACCGGACGACGTCATCACGACATAGCCAGGCAGGTTTTCGGTTTCGGCCCCCAATCCGTAAAGCAACCACGATCCCATGCAGGGGCGACCTTTGATGATCGATCCCGTGTTCATGAAAGCGTGAGCGGTGTCGTGATTGATTTGCTCGGTCGTCATGCTGCGGATCACACACAACTCGTCCGCCATCGCGCCGGTGTGCGGAAACAGCTCGGACATCTCCAATCCGGATTCGCCCCATTTCTTGAACTTGACAAACGACTTTCGTGCTTTCAGTTCAGATCCCTGCAATTGGGCAAGCTGTTGTCCTTGCGTGAACGATGTCGGAAAGGGTTGTCCGTCAATCCGGTCGAGTGCCGGTTTGGGATCCAGCGATTCGACGTGTGACGGGCCGCCCGCCATGCATAGATGGACGATCCGTTTGGCCTTAGGAGCAAAATGTGGCAACCCCGGAAGTGCTGGCCAGGGAACCGAATCAGCCCCTTGTGCGCTCGCTGTTTTTTCCGCAGCCGAGGCATGTGAACCGGCCAAGGATGCCAGGGCGAGACCTCCGATTCCGGCAAACGACTGGGTCAAGAAGGTGCGACGGGCAACGTCGGCCGCGTATCGGGCGCTAGAGCGTTGGGCCGAAGGATGCGATACGGTCATAAAATCGGTGGGAATGGCGGGGCGAGATCGTGGCGTGAGCATTGGTAGTGCTATTTTAACGTAGCGGACGTCGTCAAAGCTTTCGTTTCATGGCGTAAACGCCCAAAACTTTTGCCAAGTTCCGCTCCCGGGCAGGGTGAAATCGGTTCTCAATCGTCCCCGATTTTGGAGTTGACCGAGCCACCCCAGCCGAGTTTGTCCCGCAGAGTGCGGTAGTCGTTCTGGCCGGGCACCTCCAGCATTTTGAAGGTTTGGTCTGCTCGTACGACGCGAAGGCGATCGCCAGCTTGCAGGGCACTCAAAATACGTCCATCCACCACCACGCTGGTGGAATCGTACGGTTCGGTCACGGTCAATTCGAGTACTGTTTCGGCAGAATCGACGACGGGGCGATAGGTCAACGTATGCGGGCTGATCGGCGAGATCACGATCGCTTGCAAATTTCGTCTCAAGATCGGACCGCCCGCCGAAAGGTTGTGCGCGGTCGATCCGACGGGCGTCGCGATGATCAATCCGTCGCATCGATAGCGAGTCGCCAGATGACCATCGGCATACAGATCGATATCGAGGATCCGGTAGGGGGCGCCCCGGAGAATCGCGACCTCGTTTAACGCAAGCTGTTCGGCGACGACTTCGCCGCTGCGCAATACCGAAATGTTGATCATGATATGATCGATCACCTCGGATCCGCCCCGCATCACTTCGGGCCAAACATTCAAAAAATCGTCAGGCGACAGGGCTGCTAAGAAACCGAGTCGCCCACAGTTGATGCCCAGCACCGGCGATTGCGACATCCCCATTTGCCGCGCCGCTTGCAGGATCGAACCGTCCCCGCCAAGCACGATCACCAAGTCGACTAATTGATCATTGAAGTCGTACGTGAAATCGAGGTCTTCGGCAATGATGTTGGCTGTTTCGGCAATCACAGGTCTCAGCCGCTGTAATTCCGTGCGAACTCGATCTCGATTGGGGGCACCTAAAATCACGACGTTGGGACGATGTCCATCCCGGCCCCAGTGAACAACTTGGCTGGCAGGCATCAATGGAAATTCCCGACGAAATGGATGAGGTGAAAGAGGGGCAACAGACCGAGGACGTCGAGAGCGGCGGATTCGCGATGCGTTAAATCGAGCAGGCGGATTGGCATATGGGCCAACCAGCCGAGCACGTTTGCCGCAGGATTCGTTTCACACCGTTGACGTTGCCGTTATTGTAGCGAGATTGCTTGCAGGTTGGCGGCTTCACGGCAGGTTGCTGCGATCGGTTCGGCGGCGAGTCCATGTTCGGCCAGTAATTCTTCGCGATCACCGTGTTCGATGAACTCGTCACGCAGCGCCAGGATATGAATTTTACGGGTATCCAGTCGTTCTTCGGCAGCCGCTTCGAGGAACGCGGAACCAAAGCCGCCCATTTTGACGTGTTCTTCTAGAGTCACGACAAATTTGTCGCCCGACATCGTTTCGCGGATCATTTCACGGTCGATCGGTTTGACAAACCGTGCATTGATGACGCCGACGTCAAGGTCGTCTGCGAGCAAATCGGCGGCGGCGAGCGCTTGGTCGAGCATCGCGCCGTACGCGACGATCGTGCCGTCACGACCTTCGCGAATCCGCTCGCTCTTACCAATCACCACTTCATCGGGGGTGCGATCGAGTTCGAGTGCCGAGGCTTTGGGGTAGCGAATGGCGCACGAGTGGTCATGCTGGATCGCTTTGGCCAGCATCAAGTCGACTTCGCCCGCATAGCCGGGTGCCATCACGACCATGTTCGGGAAAACACGCAGGTAGCCGATATCAAAAATACCATGGTGGGTCGGGCCATCCGGCCCCGTCAACCCGGCACGGTCCATCAGGAACACGACCGGCAAGTCTTGCAGTGCGACCTCTTGAAAGATTTGGTCATAACTGCGCTGCAAAAACGTGCTGTAGATATCGACGATCGGTCGCATCCCGTTTTTGCACTGGCCTGCGGCAAAGGCGACGGCGTGCGATTCGCAAATACCGACGTCAAAGAATCGATCGGGAAACTGTTCGCGAATCGGTTCCAGTTTGTTGCCTTGGCACATCGCGGCCGTGATGATCGTGACACGTTTGTCATCGGCCATTTGACGACGGATTGCATCGCGAGCATGCAAGGTAAACGGAGGGCAACCCGAGGAGGCGGTCGAGACCGGTTTGCCACGATCATCCTTGAACGCAGGCGGTGTATGGAAAAAGACCGGGTCCTCGGCGGCGGGTTTGTAACCATGCCCTTTTTCGGTGACGACATGCAACAGCACAGGGCCTTTCATCTCGCGGACCATTGCCAGATATTTTCGCATCATCGGGATGTCGTGACCATCGATTGGACCGACATAACGGATGTTCAATTCTTCGAACAACATCCCGCCCAACAAACCAGCCTTGACCCCTTCTTTCATCTGAGCCAGCAGACGTTCGGTGGGATCGCCGAACATCGGCACGTGGTCGAGCAGTCGTGTGACCTCGTGTTTCAGGCCGGTGTAATAGGGATTCGAGCGAAGCCGGTCCAGGTAGGTGGCAACTGAACCGACACGAGGACAGATCGACATTTTGTTGTCGTTCAGGATGATCGTCAGATCGTCTTCAAGTTCTCCGGCGTTGTTCATGGCTTCGAACACGATGCCGCTTGGAAAAGCACCGTCACCGATCACCGCAACGGTGCGACGGTCCGCGTTGCCCGAGAGCACATCGCCGCTGCGGAGTCCCACTGCGGTGCTGACGCTGCAACCGGCGTGACCGGTCATGAACAAATCGTATTCGCTTTCGACCGGATTGGGGTAACCCATCAATCCGCCTCGCGTGCGAATCGAGGGGAAATCGTGGTAACGGCCGGTCACCAATTTGTGCGGATAAACTTGATGGCCGGTATCCCAAATCAAACGGTCGTGGCGGAAATCAAATTCGCAGTGCAGCGCGATGCACAATTCGACCACGCCGAGGTTCGAGGCAAAGTGGGCCGTTCGTGTCGCCAACAGATTGCAGAGTACATCACGGATCTCGCTCGCCACATCCTTCAATTGGTCGCGCGACATCGACTTCAGCGGGCTCGCATCCGGCAAGCTCGAAAGCAGGGGGTGGCTGCAAGGTTGGGCGGTCGTCGGTTCAGGTTCACTCATTATTTTATCCACTCGGTTGTCGCACTGGCTCAATCGATCGCAGCACGTGTTGTGCGATTCATCCATGCATTGGGGACGGTGTCGGTACTTCTTGGGGTCAATCCACCACGTGTTAATCCATCACTGGGTTCGCTCATAAACAAAATCAGCCAAACTCGTTAATCGCCAGCCAGCTTCGCCGAAAAACGTCGCATGGTTGCGTGCCGATTTCACGAGCTGTTCCGCTTTGTCGCGGGCCGCTTCGATGCCCAACAATCCAGGGTACGTCAACTTGCCGCGGTCTGCATCTTTTCCTGTGCGTTTGCCAAGTTCTTGTTCGTTCGCAGTGTAATCCAGCAAGTCGTCGACGACTTGGAAGGCCAAACCGAGGTCCGCCGCATAATCGGACAACACCGACTTGGATTTCTCGTCTGCTCCCGCCAGGATCGCGCCCATCGCAAGCGACGCAGAGAATAAAGCGCCAGTTTTCCGCCGGTGAATCGATTCGAGATGTTCGACGGTTCTCGATGAAGGGAACTTGGTCGCTGAAGTCGCTGGCGTAGCGCCCTGAGCTGCTTGGTCGCGCTCGGGTTGGTCGCGTTCGGCGGACAAGTCGTCGGATTGGCCGCCGACGAGGTGGCAGGCACCGGCGGCCGAGGCGAGCACGCGGATCGCCGCAATCGCTCGCGACGGGTCGTCGACCCGCTCGCTGAGCTGGCGAAACGCCTCGGCTTGTAGAGCATCGCCGACCAAAATCGCTGTTGCCTCGTCAAATTGAATGTGAACTGTGGGGCGACCACGACGCAAATCATCGTCGTCCATCGCAGGCAAATCGTCGTGAACCAGCGAGTAGGCGTGAATCATTTCGACGGCAACCGCAGCCGGCAACGCTTCCTCGAGCTGTCCGCCACACGCTTCGCAAGCCATCAACACCAATGCCGGTCGCAGCCGTTTTCCGGGGGCAAGAAGCGCATAACGCATCGCCTCACCCAGCCGTTGGGGGCAACCATCGCCGAAATCGCACGCATTTTCAAGCGCTTGCTGGACCAGTGGACGAAGATCCTCCATTACAGAGGGATAATTAGCCATAAATTCGCTCAGATGGTTTGCAACTCAAAGTTGAGTTTCCGTTTGGGGGGGTGGTTGGAGGATGACTCTACAATAGTTACCGCACGGCGGTGTTGTGGATCACCCCTCTGCCCTTTTTTTCGCTGTCACCGTCATTTTAGGGGCTATCGCGATGTTGGGGGGCACGGGGTGTTGGGGGACGCTGCGTTTGTCATCCCGTTTAATGCAGTCGGTTGGTTTCGGTTCGCCGGGGCTGGCCGTTTCACCGCTGGAAAACAGCGGCGCAGCAGACTTGTTGGGTTTAAGCTGGGATTAAAACAGTCCACCCAATTCATCGTCGTTGTCGGTTTTCCGCTTGGCGGTACCGCGGCCGCGTCGGCCCGCCTTTGCCGGAGCAGGATCCGGCTCGTCGGCTCCCTCGAAGGGTTCGGTGACCGGATTGCCATCGGCATCGAATCCCGACAGCAGCGTGACTTTGCGTTCGGCATCGGCAAGCAGGCCATGGCACTGGTTAAGCCGTTTGATCCCCCGCTCGTAGTGCTGTAGTGATTCGCTTAACCCCAGTTCGCCGCTTTCCAGCTCGCTAACGATCCGCTGGACCTCGCCCACCGCTTGTTCAAAGTCGATCTCCGCAGAATCGGTTTCATTTGCAGGATCGGATGCGGTGGTTTTCTTTTTAGCCATGTCTCTTTTTGACAAACCTAGGGTTTCGACGTAGGAATCAGTACGGGGAAAGATTCTGTGCGCTACGACCTGTCATCTTCATTGGATGTGCAGCCGCGTACGAACCGAAATTTTAGCCGCTTCGGCCCGCAAGCGAAACGCGGCTGGCATGCTAACAAATACACAACCACTATGGCCAGGAAGACTCGAAAACGGAAAAACAGTCACCATGCGAATACTGCCGCGGCTCGTCGTGACGCGACAAAATACATCAACAGTGGTGTCGCATGCGCCGAAGCGGTCCGCCGTGAACCCATACAAGTCGCATCAAAACGCTCCGAATCGCCGCCCACAGAATCGATAGAGGTCGAATCGATAGAGATCGAATCGGTACGGGCCGCAGAATCGGACGACACCGATTTATCCGAACAAACGTCACTCACGGAAACCGATCCGTCGCCTGAATTATCGCCGTTGGCTACGGCCCAATCATTGAAGGGCCCATCATTGAAGGGCCAATTTGTTTTGGGCCAAGACGTCGAGGACTCGCTTGATTTGCTGCAGAGCGAGCTGGAGGACGAGCTGGAAGTCGACAACGCGGAGCAGAGAGCTGCGGAGGCTCGATTGGAACTGGCCGAGGAAGAATTGGCCGAGGAAGTCGGCGAAGCTGAGTCACGGGGCGAACCGCAACCGGTATGGCAATCCGAGTGGCAGCCCCCTGACTTAACCGAATTTGAATTGCCAGGTTTCGAGCCGCCTGGATCCGAATTGTCTGGAGCTGAATTCGAGGAGGCTGGTTCCGTCGACGGGCAGGCGGCTTCGTCCGAGGTTGCTACCCCCGATCAGTCGCAGGCAATTCTGCATGCGATCGATGACAACAGTCTGTTGCTTCGCCAATTGCTGGCCGATTTTGCGGATCTGCAAAGCCAAGTGGTCGAAGCGGCGGTCAGCCCGCGTGATTCGGTGGCGAGCGATGAAAGTGACGGCATCGATCGTGCTCAGCATGAAACGGCGATCGAGTTGCTACGTGATGAAATTGTGGCGCTCGAAGACGAATTGTGCGAGCTGAAACGTCAGAACAGCGACTTGGCGGCGAAGGTCGCCAACGCTAGCGTGCGAAAATCGACCAGCGATACCGCCTCGGACTTTACCGAGGCGCTTTCGTGGGAAGAGCGGAAGCAATTGATTCTGCGTCAGATGGAAGAGGATTGCTTTGACGCCGAAACCTTTTTGACGCAAACCGTTCAGTCGCGATTGAGCGATGCGGGCGAAGCGGGCGAGCCAGAGTGTGAGGTCGATCCGGTTGCATTTGTGGAGGAGTTGACTGCCGAGATTTCGCGTTTGCAGCAACAGAACGAGCGTTTTGAGAAAGAGATTGGTGAGCTGAACCATTTACTCGAACAACGTCCTCAATCGGCCGCGGGCGGGATGGCGATCGGCGCTGCTGCGATCGCCGAGATGATCGACGCCGATGAGCTGATTCAAGAGGAGCGTCAGCGGCTGCAGACACTGCAGACGCAGTGGGAGGAAAAATTCCGCCAAGCGGAAATCGAAGCGTCACTCGAACGCGCCAAGCTGTCTCGCGAGCGGCAAGAGGTGGCGACCAAATTGGCCGATCTCGACGAGCAATTGGATCGACTTCGCCGCGATGCCGCGCAAAACCAGAGCGGAGAAGGTCATTCTCGAAAATGGTTGGCGAAACTAGGACTCGCTGGCGACGACTGAGCGGAATCGCCCCTTTTAAGTTGCTTGAATGACTCGGGGGGCTTGCAAAACGCTGGTGGTGAGCCCCCTGTCATCGACTTTCGCATCCGCCGCTGCCGCTCGACAAACAAAGCGGTTGGGGCGTGGATTGCATCTCCTTTCGATGGGGCGGGTGAAAGCCTAAACTGTGCGGCCTGACGAGAGTCAATTTCTGGATTTAACGCGGGTGGGTGCCCTAGCAACCTGCCTTGCTTCCTTTTTATTTCCAATCCGCCGCAATCTCAAAACGAAGGTAGCGAAACGATGAGTGTGTTGGTTCAGCAACAAGCCCCCGAATTCACAGCGAAAGCGGTTATGCCCAACGGCGAATTTAAAGAAATTTCGCTGTCGGATTACCGCGGTAAGTACGTCATCCTGTTCTTCTGGCCTTTGGACTTCACGTTCGTTTGCCCGACTGAAATCATTGCCTTCAGCGACCGCGCGGCAGAGTTCGAGAAGCTCGGCGTTCAGCTGCTTGGCGTCTCGGTCGACAGCGAGTTCACGCACTTGGCATGGACGAACACCAAACGCAGCGAAGGCGGAATCGGCAAGACCGACTATCCGTTGATCGCCGACTTGAACAAGCAGATCGCACGCGACTATGACGTGCTGATCGACGCTGGTGTTGCTCTGCGTGGATTGTTCTTGATCGACAAAGACGGCGTCGTGCGTCACCAAGTCGTCAACGATCTGCCACTCGGACGCAGTGTGGATGAAGCGATGCGAATCGCCCAAGCCCTGCAATACTTCGAGAAAAATGGCGAAGTCTGCCCTGCGAACTGGAAAGAAGGCAGCCGCACGATCAAACCGGGCGTCGACGAGAGCAAAGAGTTCTTCAACGCTGAATACGCCAGCTAATTCGGTTTAGCTCTAGCGTGTCGATCCTTTAGCGACGGACCCGCGTGTCCGTCGCTGTTGTTTGCAACGATGGGATAGGCGAGTGTTCCGTTGGCGGCAATCAGCCGCCCCGTAGCGAAAAGTCGTCAAGACTTTCGATACGCTCGACTTGCCGCAGCGTTCGCGGCGCGTCCCACTTACATCCTTGTGCTCTGCCCTCAAAAGTACGAAAGAAAAACAGCTGATGTGGAAGACCGGCGAACTTGGTGTGGCAACTTGGGCGGATGCCGATGCGACGTGGCGGCTCAATGCGACCGGCGGCCCTCAGGGGATTCAGCTTGGTTTAGACGGTACCAATCCTTCGCGAGTTCAATTTTGCTCGGTGGGCGAGGATCTGTTCCCGCAGGTGGCCGAGCAGTTCGTCCGCGGTGATGAATTGCATGTTTCGTTTCCTCAGCAAGAGGGTTCGTATTCGATCGAAGCGGTCTTTAAACCGATCGTCTCGGACGTCAATCGCTTGGTGATCGAAGTCATCTTGTCGCTTGAAACGCGGTTGTTAGACACCCATCCGACGGTCGATCTTGTGGCACAAGGCAGCGGCAATGCGTCAGCGGCATCGGCTTCGGTCGGTTGCGATCCCATCTCGCAGGTTACCGACGACGTTATGTCGGTCGCGGTGCTGTTGGGGCCCCACGACGCACCCTTCACCGCCAAGCATTCCTCGGACAATCAGCTTCGCCTGCGTTTGTTCGGCGAGTTTTTAGAGAAAGGGGTGATTCGCAAGGCGCGTCCTTGGATCGTCTTGTCGACTTCGGATGCGGGTGTAACGTCCGAAGCGTTAAAGGATGCGTACGCAAAACTGTGCGCCAGCCCGCTGCCGTTAACTCCCTAGGCTCGACGGAGTCTGTTTATTTCGACGCGTCATTCGTTCTCTTAGCTGCGTGATGACTTCGAACACCACAAGCGATGGTAACCAGCTCGCCCAGGCGGCGATCGGGTAGGCTGTTGCCGAAGTCAGCTGCAAGTCGCTGGCCACCATCGCCAAAATACGCAGCAGCACCGCAGAGCAGATCAGTAGATAACTTCTAAACATCCACCGCAGGTGTGAATCCAGCCGTCCACCGACCGCGCGTTTCCATCCCAGCATCGTGGCGATCCAGGTCATCACGCTCAGCACGGCGAAACCGCTGATCGCTCCGTAGCCGTTCGGAGCACGCATCGCCATGATCAATCCGCTCGGAGCGACGCAAACAAGAACGAGCCCGACGTAGACTCTGCCGATTCGCCGGTGGGTCGCTGGCCATCGCGTGCGGATCCTGCGGTTCAATTGAAGCAGCCCTAACACGAGCACCACTGGGGTCGTGAGGATGTGCGAGAAAAAGGCGATTCCGTACACGCCGTGGAAATACGGTTCGCGTCCACGGAGGAATCCAAATTCAAAATTTGGAGGGAAATAGAAGGGGTAGGGTTTTAGGATGAGCAGTCCGGTCGATAAAATTACGATCGACGAGAACCACGCCAAGACAGTGGTGATGCGGATTGCGTCAAAGCAATCGATGCACCATCGAAATATTTTTGTCGTGCGGCCCATCTTCACACGATATCCTTAATCGCAGAGTGCTGCCAATTGACGTACGGCTTTGCAAGCCGTTAGCGAGCATCGCGTTTTTTCGTGCATCGCGATTGATCGTACTGCAACGGTCACCGCGTCCACTGGTAAATATCGTTCACCGTTTGCGGTTCCAGCTTGGAAAACCGGCCGACAATCGAGCACGCTCCCCGCTTCGCTGGGCGGGTGAAGTTTTCTGTCGCCCCTGCCGGGGCTTTGTGAGATCAGTTTGGCCGCTATTCCTTGGGCTCACGCCCAAGGCTAAATGCTGCCGCCACGTCCGTGGCTGAGGGGTCAGCAATTTTCAATTTACAATTGTCAATTTAACCTTTTCAATAATCCGGTTTGCTAACATGTGCCGTAGGTTTCGTGGGATGTCACTGGTGCCGAAACTTTTGACGCGTTTGTTGATGGAACGTCGGTCTCCGCTGCCGCGTTGCCCTCCCCGGAAAACTCGCAGTGGGCTCGTTTTCCGACCCTCCCCGCTTCGCCGGGCGGGTAAAATCAGTGACGGAAGTCGTCCACGGCTTTTGTCGAGCGGACCGAAGCTATTACGCGAGTGCACGCTCGGTTGTGTCTTTGCAGATCGTGTTCAACGTCTCTAGCAGGATTGAGCAATCCAATGACTGATCCCTCGTCACCCCCGGTGCAACCATATCAAACGCCTCCCGAGGTCAAGGAAGCTCGGCGGCCGATGCGTTATCGCACCGCCAAGCTCGCCGTTTTGATCCTGGTTTTGATGGGAGGCGGCGTGTTTGCGTATCGGGTGATAAGCATGATGCGCAATGATCTCAATATGAACCGACGTCCCGTCGATCCAAATTGGGAGCCGATCGGCACCCGCTATCCTCCTCCGGATGACGTGTTGTCGAGGGAAGAGTTCACCGCCGAAGTGCCTGTGCCGTAACGCTACGTTTTTGCGTGTCGCGGTTGCCCCGTCGCCATCGACGCTAACCGAGTCGATGGTTTGGGGACGGCAGGCGTGACGCCTAATCGGCGTTGGACGATTCCGCAGCAGAGCCGGGGCTCTAGCGATTCAGTTTCGGCTGAGCCAAGAAGTCGCTGACCGTTGCCACGCGTTCTGCTTCGACCTCTTCAGCCGACTTGGCGCCTCCGAACATCGAGGCGAAGAAGCCAGGCGAATCGTCTTTCGGTTCGGTCGAGGGGGCTGGCATCAATCGACGTGGGTCGAGGACTTCTTTGGTTCGCTGCCAACTTCGTGATGCGGATTGGGTAACCTCGCTGACCAAGCCTTCTTTTTTCTGCTTGATGCGAGCCGTTTCGTCTTGCCCTGGAAGCAAGCTTTTGAAGTTCGGCATTTTCCAATTCATCGGATTCAATCCGCTCATGAATTCGCCCATCGTTGGCATGGTCGAATCGGACGAAGGCGATTGAGCCTTGGCGGTGTTGATATTGAAAGCCAGAACAAGCGCAATCACGCTAACGGCGATTTTTGTCGTAGCCTGATTCATCCCTGAATCTCCTAGTGCTATCAGTTTCAGTTGACCTTCCC
>NZ_JBFHFD010000138.1:0-15953 GCF_041583735.1 Novipirellula sp. | reverse complement strand
CGATGACGGATCGGGGCATCTCGCCCACATCGTGTTCATCATGTTCACACTAACCTCGCCGCTTTTGCTCGCCGGAGTGTTGTCGATGGGATTGTCCGCTTGGCGATGGTTTCAACGTCAGGCATGAGTGTGACTTCAACTCCGCATGGCGAGTCCTTGGATGGCGACTCGTTTCACGACCTGGTTCGCGACGCACTTGGTAAGATCTCGCTTTCGCCAGACGAACTCGACGCGTTTATCGCATCGTTATCAAGTCGTCACCGAAACGTCGTTCGGCTACGCCGCGAAGTCGCCCCGAAATCGCTGCCGTTTCCGACCACCCCCGTGCCGTGGTACGCCCTGGGCTATCGCAGCGAATCGACTGAATCGCGTCCATCGAAGGAACTCGCGTATGCTGCGGGCGACTATTACGTTCAAGATGCGGGATCGCTTCTCGCGCTTGCCGCGTTACAAGCGGATCATGCTGATGCATTAAGAAATCAAACCGTATGTGATCTCTGTGCCGCGCCGGGCGGAAAGGCCACGGCGATTCTGGAATCGCTCGAGAGCAGCGGTTTTCTGCTGGCGAACGAACCGATTCGTTCACGTGTTCCCGCGTTGTTACATAATTTGTCTCGCACGGGTTCGAACCGTTTCGCGATCTCGCAACTCGATCCCGAAGATCTCGCCAAACAGTTAACGGGTTGCTTTGATATCGTCGTGGTGGACGCCCCCTGCAGCGGACAGGCGTTATTGTCACGCAAACGGCAATCGATCTCGGCGTTATCGGGCCATCAAATCGAACATAGTGCATCGCGGCAGCAACGCATCCTGTCCGCCGCGACGCGATTGCTGTGTCCCGGCGGGAAACTGGTCTACAGCACCTGCACGTTCGCCGCGGCGGAAAACGAAGCTCAGATCGACGGGCTGCTCGGTTCGCACGACTTCACTGCTGAATCGATCCCATCGCTGCAGCAGTATGCGTCTCCGATCACCCCCGGCTGCTATCGCCTGTGGCCTCACCAACACGACTGCGCTGGCAGCTTTGCGGCCTCGTTGATTCAAGGGGACGCATCGTGGTCGACCAAAACGTTTCGCAACAACAAACCATTTAAAACCACGGTCGAACTCGACCAATGGTTCACCGATTCGGGTCAAGTGCATCGATATTTTGGTAGTGATTCATCGCTTTACGCGATTCCAAAGGATGCCCCGGAATGGGTGGAACGGGTTGCCAAATTAGGTCCCGAAATTTCTCATCGCACAGGCAAAGTGTGGAAGCCAGCACATGCGGCGGCGTTACAACGCGGCACCTCCCTTCGCCCCCGACAAACAATGGATGTCGACCACGAAACAGCGGCACAATACCTCAGCGGATCTCCAATCCCCTGTCGCTCTCGCGGCTGGACCGTGGTGCAGTACCACGGACGCCCCTTGGGATGGGTCAAAGGAGATCGCGGTTTGGGGAAAAACCATCTCCCCACCGCATCGCGATTTACCCAGATGTCACCGCCCCGCTAACCGCGGGGGGAGGGGACAAAACGGGTTTGCCATGCTAATTCTGCATGCCGATCGCCTTACGCAAAACTGGCTCGAACACATCAGCTTGTCGCATAAAGCCGAGATCGCTGGCGTGGGAACCATCGGTCGCCCCGTCGGCGTCGTCGCCGTACAGATGATCGCCCTCGATGTAATGCAAACCGGTGACGCCGTCATCGACCAGACTTTTGTAGGCCGCTTTGAGTGCCGCATGATTATCGGTGTGATGCTGTTGGCGATCCGGTAAGATCCAATCATTGGTATTGCGGCGATCTTCTACCAGCACAATCGGGGTGTCGGGGCGTGATTGACGAATCTGTTTGACCAGCGGAATACACTTCTCTGCCACCGCGGCGGGGCCCATATTGGGCAAACAGTCGATAACGAACGCAGCCGCATCGATTTGCACCAGATAATCACCGACGGCTTTGTCCATTCGCCCATTGCCCGAGAAGCCAAGGTTGGCCACCGGCATGTCGAATCGTCGCCCCAAGATCGCAGTATGAACCATCCCCGGTCGGCTGGCACAAGCACCATGGGTGATACTGGTACCGTAGAACACGAGAGGCTTTTCGCGTGGTTTTAAGCCTGCGAAATGACGCCCCTGCTCGACTCCGATACTCATAAACTCGACACCGTTATAGAGCGGCAGGTAGGCTGCGTATTCACGCTGCCCCTCCGCCAACCCACTTACGATTTCGGCTTTGACTTCTTGGGACGAAGGCTTGGCGACCTGTACCCATCTCCAATCGCCGTGACTATCGCGAGCATACAAATCGACTCCGCTGACCCCGGTCGCGGGCATATGAGGCATCGCCAAGCCCGCGTCTTTCAATTTGTAGTGAACGTGGATGGCGGTAGCATTGGTGGTGAACCTCACCATCATCCCTGCGCTGTCACGACTAAGATTCCAAACATTCTTGGTCACCGACCCTTGCGCCGATGCAGGCAAACGATCAAACCATTGTTGTCGCTCTTGATCGGGCAAGATACGGCCTTCGACACCCCACTGAGTCACGTCGTACCAATCGATTCCTCCGGCGGATTTTTTGCTGACCGCCATTTCAGGATCCAACGTGGCAATCGACACGTCTTGAGCCAATAACAAAGAGGCGTGCAGAACCATCCAGGTTGCGACAGCGCGGTAAATCAGAAGGATCATTAATTCATCTCAACGCGTCAGAGGAGGAAAGGGATGCCGGATCGCTGACGCACGACACGACATGGGGCAACCAAGGTGGGAGTGACAACGTGCACTGGGTTCATGTGCACTGGGTTAATGCAAATTATAACGACTCATTTTGTAATGGAGCGTTCGCACGCTGATCCCAAGCGCTTTGGCGGTTTGATCACGATGCAGATCAAAGGCGTTAAGCACCGCAGCGATTGTTTCGCGTTCGCAAGCTTCGACCGCTTCGGCCAAAGGAACAAGCGTTTTATTCGCCGGACTCGGAGTACGCGTCAATTCCGCGGGCAATTCGTCATGATGGATGACTTCGCCGCTGTGGGTCACCACAATCCGTTCCATCATATTTCGCAGTTGGCGAACATTGCCGGGCCAGGTGGACGAAACCAGCGTTTGCATCGCGGCGGGAGAAAGCTGTTTGGCGTCGCGCGAATGTCGCGTGCAGAACTGTTCCAAAAAATGCTCTACCAACAATGGAATGTCTTCGCGACGCGCCCGCAGCGGGGGGACTTCGATGGGAATCACGTTTAAACGATAAAACAGATCTTCGCGAAACACGCCTTCGTCGATCAATTCATGCACCGAACGGTTGGTTGCCGAAACGATGCGTACATCGGCGTGTATCAACTCTTCGCCCCCCACACGCGTAAACACGCGTGATTCGAGCACCCGCAGCAGATCGACTTGGCTTTTCGCCGACATTTCCGTCACTTCGTCCAGGAACAAAGTGCCTCCGGCGGCCTGTTCAAAACATCCCGGTTTTTGTCGCGAGGCGCCACTGAAGGAGCCTTTTTCGTGGCCAAAAAGCTCACTTTCGAGCAGGTTTTCTGGCATCGCGCCTAGATTCACAGCGATAAAGGGACCGCTGCTTCGGTCGCTGAGGTCGTGCAAGGCGCGGGCAATCAATTCCTTTCCCGTGCCACTTTCGCCCTGTATCAAAACGGTCGCTTCGGTAGCGGCAACTTGGCGAATCTGCTGAAACACCGCCTGCATGGCGGCGCCGTTTCCGATGATATTCGAGACTTGCCCGGCGCCGGCCAATTGCGTTCTCAATTGCCGGTTCTCGACTCGCAATTGGGAATACTCTCGAGCCTTGCGGACTTGCTGACGGATCAAATTCAAGTCAAGCGGCTTCAAGATAAAATCGAATGCGCCCGCACGCATCGCGTCGACGGCGGTCTCGACGGTTCCGTGAGCGGTGATCACGATGACCGCGGTGGTCGGACGCAAGTAACGAATTTTTTCTAACAGCTCGATCCCTGTCATGCTGCTGTTCAATCGCACATCCGCGATCACCAATTGAAACGAACCTTTGTTGAATTGGTCCAGTGCGTCGTCGGCATCGCCCGCGGTCTTCACAAGGTCGGCTTCGCCGGCGAGCCCCTTCGCCAAACCCGATCGGATATTGGGTTCATCATCAACAATCAGTACGGCGAACGGTTCGGAACTCATTCAATCAACTCTCCTAAAAAAAACACTCGTCCGCATCGAACGTTGCCCCTGCGGTCGAGCCTCGACAGCGTCGCAGTCAACCGCCTCGCGATTGGCAGGATTGACGGCGGGGCCCAATTGACTTCTGGGCCCCATCAGCGTCTGGGCCGAATTAACGCGACCGGTCCGGATCAGCGGTTAGCCCGCCGGACTCCGATCACGGCGTAACCGGGATAACGAGCCGTCACCATATGCGTCGCGATGTCGCTGTTGCGTGCGGTCACGATGACGCTGGTGCGGCGACCATAAACCCCCTGCCTTGGCTCGAGCATAACTTCCCAAATGGAGGTTAACCCGGTGGCCGCAGCAAGCATATCAAGTTTCATTCGTTCGATTTGATAGTTCTGCTGTTTTTCACGCTGGTACTGCATCGCAGAGGTTTGAACCATCAAACTTTCGCGTTCGCGAGCCGCTTCGTCTTCGATTTGGCTGCGCCAATGTTCCCAACCAGGCTGCAGGACGGCGAGATCGGTTTTGGCAAACAAAAAGAACGGCACACTGATTTCGTCACCACTTTCGAGTTGCATCAAGACGCCTTCGAGCGGATAAGCCTTGGGTTCCGCCGCCAGCGTTTTTTTGGCCCAGGCAGTGAGCTGCGACTCCTCTTGAATCAGTTCTCCCTCGAGATGTGAAATGATTTTCAGGACAAGCTTTTGATGCAGCGGATCGATCCTGGCAAACGGCTGACCGTTGATCAGCACATTGCCCTTCTTCCGCTGCACCACAAGATCCTTTTTGCCATAGGCAAGCACACGTCCGCGGATCATCATTCCGTCGACCGACGTCCACGTCTGCATTTGGTCCGCGGATTTGCGGAACGCATCCCTCGTCTCTTTGGACGCCACATAATCCCGATCTTGTTGCGACAGCTCAGCCAATTCGACCGCCACCAATTTTCCGGATTTGCGTTTTAACACCACCGTCGATTCGTTAAAGGCGATCACGTCGGCATCGATTTTGAATTGGCCGTCGGGACTTGACCACTCGCGGGCATCCACGGTCGCTACGGCCATCGATAAACTGCACACCAACACCAAGAGGGTAGAAAAAATTCGCATGGAACAAGCTCCGAAGAAAGCGATTTGCAGAGAACCTACCGAGATCGATGCCTCTAATTTAGCACACCCCCAGCTCGGTACAAATCGGAAGAGTCGATCCGCCGCAGTGCAAAAACGACTGGCCGCGTCGACGATTTCGCGGCGAAACGCTACAGTGATGCGTTCCAAGAAGCTCGGCTGGAACTTGAATTCGATCGTTTGGAAGCGACAGCTGCCGCTCGAGCCTGACCCAATGCCCCCCTGCGGTTTCCTCCATAATGCCCAAAAAGCAAGATTCAAACAACAAGAAAAAGGCGGTTCCATGGTACGCCGACGGTCTTCGTTTTGAGTGTTCTCAGTGCGGGGACTGTTGCAGCGGAGCGCCGGGATTTGTGTGGGTCAATGAAGACGAAATCGCGGATTTGGCCGACGAAATGAAAATGGAGGTCGACGCGTTCGAGTACCAATTCGTTCGCCAAGTCGGCGCAGACAAAAGTCTAAAAGAATATCCCGACGGGGACTGTATCTTGCTAGACCCCGAAACCCGCAAATGCAGCGTCTACGGTGCTCGACCGATCCAGTGCCGGACATGGCCGTTCTGGGACAGTAATCTCGAGCGAAAGAAAGATTGGAAAGAAACTTGCAGCGTTTGCCCTGGATCCGGCACCGGCCGACTCTACACGTTTGAGGAAATTGAAACGCAGCGGAAACAAAAGTCCGTGTGAGTCGGTTTGTTTCCCAAACTCCTTGTTTCCCAACCTCCTTGAATCGCAGGCTCATTGGATCGCGGGCTCATTGGATCGTTACCCACCGTCGGCTCGTTGCCGCTGGCCACTTTTTCCTGGCGGCCCCTCAACGCTTGCTAGAATCGCTGCCATGGGAGTGCGTTTTACAAAATTTCCGCTTACAACTAGCCTTCCGTAGATACTCTCTACAATCCTGCGGTAGTTCCCCCTTTACGACTCGATTGAACACGGTTTTGAACTGATGCGGCGAATCGGCAGCCTTGAAAACGAAACTCTTGCTCATCGGTTCTGTGATTTTCTGGTCACACTGTCGATCGATGCTGCAGCGGACTCCGACGGGGCCCCCGAGAGCCCCCGCTGGGACATCTGGATCCGCGAGGAAAAGGACGTCGAAGAAGCCCGCAAACAATTTGCCTTGTTCGAGCAATCCCCCGATTCAGAATCGTACCAAGTCAAAAGCAAGGCGGACGCCATTCGCAACGAGCGGGTGAACCATCACCAACGCAAGATCGCCGAGCAGCGAAAGCTACAACGATCGATGCCGGCGTCACGAAGGTCGGCG
The DNA here is from genome assembly GCF_041583735.1 of Novipirellula sp. Classification (NCBI taxonomy): domain Bacteria; kingdom Pseudomonadati; phylum Planctomycetota; class Planctomycetia; order Pirellulales; family Pirellulaceae; genus Novipirellula; species Novipirellula sp. The sequence continues at coordinate 9,413 of NZ_JBFHFD010000138.1, read as the reverse complement.
ATGGGGGGACTCGGGGGTGCCGGCATGGCTGGCCGTCAGCAACGGATTCCCGTTGTGATCAGCGTGATCGTGTTGTCGGTGATCGCTAGTTATTCCGGAGGATTTGGAAAGCCAAGGCAATCGCTTGATAGCACCCAGTTGACGACCGAACAGTCGGTCGACTACGCCCTGTCCTTCGTGGATTACCGTGACTACGTCGAGAGCGACGGCGATTGGTTTGCTTCGGTGCGCAAGGGAGAGGTGTGGCGTTTTATCACGCCGATGTTTTTACACGCCGATCCGCTGCATCTCGCGTTCAATATGATATGGATTTTCCTGCTCGGTTCGGCGATCGAACGACTGCACGGTTCGATCTTTCTAAGCATCTTGCTGTTCCTCAGCCAGCTCGCCGGAATGATGCTGCAGGTCTCACTGCCGGGTGCCGAATCACTGCCGCCGATCTTACAAGCGGTCGCAGGATCGCCGTTTGCCATCGGGGCGTCGGGAGCCGTTTACGGCTTGTTCGGCTACTTATGGATTCGTCCGCAAATGGATTTGTCGTACCCAATTCGCATGTCTCAAGGCAACGTGATGCTGATGTTGGCATGGTTGGTCTTGTGTATGACCGGAATGTTTGGGCCGATCGCCAATGGTGCCCACCTAGGTGGTTTGATCGCAGGTGTCATCGCTGCATTTTTGACCTCTTCCAAACGTTAAAGTCGCCCCAACGCTAGATCCACTGACCGACAAAAAAAAACGCCGCTGGCACCAAGGTGCAAGCGGCGTTTTTGATTCATTGACTTGATCGTCTGCGTTCCGATCATGCTGCGGTCGTCGGAGCACTCTCACCGGCTTGTTTCTCAGCGACGGTACGATAATCGACCACGTCCCAAACCAAGCCACAGGCTCGCAGCAAACGAATCGCTTGCCAGGTAATGTCGAATTCCCACCACTTGTGACCGTGCTTGGCCATCCGTGGGTAAGCGTGATGGTTGTTGTGCCAGCCTTCGCCGTACGCCACGATCGCGACGAGCCAGTTGTTGCGGCTGTCGTCGGTGGTTTCGTAGTTCTTGTAGCCCCACATGTGCGAGGCACTGTTGACCATCCAAGTCGCGTGCAACACGCCAACCAGACGAACAAACATCCCCCAGATCAGCAGCGAAAGCCCGAAATCGTTGCCGCCAATTGCATATCCGATGCCGTACAGCGCACAGCCAACGGCAATGTGTAGGGGCAAGAACAACATGTCCAAAATTCGCATCCCACGTTGCTTGTACAAGTCAGGGACCCAACGCTGCAAGTAGGCGGTGCGATCACCGTTGTGCGTGTGAAACGCGAGCCACGTGATGTGGGCCCACAAACCGCCTTCGTTTGGCGAATGCGGATCGCCCTCTTGGTCGCTGTGAGCGTGATGCTTGCGGTGATCGGCAACCCAATCCAATGCCGAGCCTTCGCCCGCCAAGGTTCCAATCGTGGCAAACGCATAACGGACCCACGAATAAGTCTTCATGCCGGTGTGGGTCAACAAGCGGTGATAACCGAGGCAAATCCCCAGGCTGCCCGTCATCCAGTGCAGGACGACCATCACAGCCAATCCCGTCCAGGAAAAGTAGAAAGGAGCCGCCAGTACGACCAAGTGGGCAATCGTTAACCAACCAATCGCCCAGTAGCTGAGATTGTTAACATGACGTCGTTCCGAAGCCGTCGGATGAGCGTTTGAGGGCAATTTGCCAATTTTATCGTTGCTGACATGAGGTGAGTTCGCGTCGCGATTCGATTTTTTATGTTGAGCGGGCTGAGCGCGGTCCAACGAATTGCGTTGGCGGCGAGTCTGTTTTTTGGTAGGAGGGATGACCGAAGCCATAAGATGAAATCCTGTCGTTGAATGTCCTTGTGAAAGCGTCAGACATCTCACGAAGCTGCCTGAGTGAGGAGATTCTACAGAACCGCAAAGCCCTGTCTGTCTCAGAGCATGTAAACCTATGTAACGGGAGTGTAAAAGTCTTTTATTTTCGTCGCCCTTGATACGCTCTAGCCCTAGATGGTGGCTAGATGGTACTCCACTCATCTCGGCATCCCCTTTCCCTGCTTTGCAGCCCAATTGCTACGGATCCGCTTGATTCCGAACCGATTTCACTTTTGTCTGAATCAAAATGCGCAAGTCCGAGTTGCCCTCTGGAAAACGCATTGAATTGCCCGCGTCGCCCTGTCTCGAGCCTTTCCATGTCTAAATACCGCAAAGTCTCTGCAAAATTGCTGGTTCCGGGTGTCAAACTCACCTCGGCAATCCCCGATCCCGACAATGCGCGTGTTCGGCTGTTGGGTGAAGGGATAGAAATCACTGCGGATCTGATCCTGCGACTGCAGCTGCGGGGGGTAAAGAGTCTGCTGCTAAGCGAAAAGGACATTGCCATCCTCAATGCCTTCACCCCACAAGGGCGGGCGGTGAAGGTGCCTCCGCCTCCGGCCTATGTCAAATCGAGCACGATCAACGAGCAAACGTTGATCTTGGACCAACATTTAGACGCCGACGATGAGCCCGAACACGAGAATACATTGCCGTTTGCCGCTCGCGCACGCAAACCCGAAAACTGCTCGTATGAACCAGGAATGACCCATCAATGGGCGTCCGAGACCAGTGACTCGATTGAATCGATCAACCAGATTTTTGAGGAAACGTTGGCGACACACGATGGCAGCGTGGCACCGCTGCACGCAACGTGTCAGGATATTTTGCGACGGATGACCGAAGACATCGATGCGCTCGTCTGCATGGCTTGTTCGCCGTTCGAAACCGAGTACCCGGCGCGGCACGGTGTGCACCTGGCCACCATGTCGATGGCGATGGGATCGCAAATGGGGCTCGACGAAGCGCTGCTGATCGAACTCGGCGTGGGATGCTTGATTCATGACATCGGGATGAAGGCGATCGGTACCGGATTGTTTTGCTCAAAACATCCGCTCAGCGATGGCATGCTTAAACGTCTCGCCGACCATCCCGTCCGTGGCGCCGAAGTGATCGGGCAATTCGGTGAACAAGTATCCATCGGTTCGCAAATGGTGTCGTATCAAATTCATGAACGGTGTGATGGCAGCGGTTACCCTCGCGGACGCCATGGCGATGCGATTCACCCGCTCGCAAAAATTGCCTGTGTGGCCGACGCATTTATTGGAATGATCTCGACGCGTCCCCACCGCTTGGCCATTCAGGGGTATCATGCCCTCGTACAGCTGCTTCAGGAAATGAAGCAAGGCAAATTCGATGCCACGGTCGTGCGAGCGCTGCTTGAATTAACATCACTCTACCCGCTGGGTAGCTTCGTCGAACTGAGCAATGACAAACTGGGCCGCGTCATTCGCGCCAGCGGTAGAACGTTTGACCGTCCAACAATCGAGATGTGGGACACCCAGCAACGCATTTCTCCCCCCACCGTGTTGAACCTACAACACGATCACTCCATTTGTATCGTGCGATCGATTGCCACGCCCACCGCGGCCTAAACCGCCCCCAAGCTTCTGAGCCCCAAGCTTCTGAGCCCTCAAGCTTCCGTAAGCCTGGGTTGCCGCGTCTGCGGGCTTCTGATTGCCGAACCCCCACCCGCATTCGATTCGCCACGAATAGCGACGGATCACGGCGCTGCAACGCGTTTACCCTGCAAATCTATGGATTTCACTGAAACCGCGGGAAACTCGCCCCATTCTCTTTAGCGAATGCGTGACACTAGTGCCCACGCGATATGGGGAGTTGGTCGATCAGCAAGGGGGGCACTTCGATTTACTGGCGTTTCGTTCCTACAACTCAATGCGTCGGTCGTGTTTTTTTTGACCTGCTCTTTTCGGTCAGATGATCTATACTCTGTTGCTTTGCAGCATGAGTGAACTGCGGTCGACGTTCAAGTTTGACGGGGGTAACAGGTTCAATGGCCAGACTACGCGACAATGAAGAGCACTTTCCGACCGACCCTTCCTCGGACACCAAAATTCGTGGGCAAGAAGATCGAGAAACACATCTTCCCGACGCCTCGAGTGATCGGATTGCGCCCCCATGGAAACCAGGCGACCAACTCGGGCACTTTATGCTGCACCACCTGCTTGGCAAGGGCAGCAGTGGATACGTCTACCGCGCCCGCGATGAAAGCACCGGTCGACTTTGCGCATTAAAACTATTGCTGCCGGCGAAGTGTGAAAACCTAGTCCGCAACAAGCTTGGTTTTCGCCGCATGATCCCGTTGCGGCACCCCGGTCTGATCCACCTCGACCGAATTCATTACATCGATGACCACATTGCGTTTTCGATGGAAGAGGTCAAAGGCAAAACGTTTTCACTAGGGGTTTGGGACCTTGGCAAACGAGATCCCGATGGAGGCTACAAGCAACTGCTGACATTGGTGCGTCAATACGCATCGGCTTTGGCGTTGATGCATTCACGTGGCTTGGTACACCGGGACATCAAGCCTCAAAATTTAATGATTGATCATACGGGTCACGGTCGGCTGATTGATTACGGGCTGGTCGGAACAATCGATTTCGATAGCGATCCCAACGGCTATCGCGACTATCTCGTCGGCCCGCCACACTTCTTTGCACCAGAAAGTTTGTGGGACCAATACTATTTGCCTGCCAGCGACATCTTTAGTTTGGGGTTGGTTTTGCTGGACGCCCTTCGCATCTTGGATCGCACGGTCGATCATGTGCATTTGTCGATTGAGCGTTCGCAAGACAATCGGCGTGATGACGAAGAGATGATCAGCGAAGCGGTCGAGGATTTGTCCTCGGATGTCCCCAGCGTGTTACGTGAAGCTTGTGCCGAGATGCTGCAGAGTGATCCGGTCGATCGCCCCACCGCATCGGCGTTATCACGACTGGGATCGGCCGAATCGCCTTGTTGCCTCTGGATCGACACTCCCATCGTGGGACGAGATGTTGAACTCGAGCAGTGCTGTGACTGGATTGATGACATTTTCAGCGGCGGGGTGGGACGGTTACACATCGAAGGTCCGTCGGGAATCGGCAAGAGCCGTTTTGTGGACGAACTAGCCCAATACATTCACTTAAAACGATGGGGGCAGCTATTTCGCGCGAAATGTCGCTCTGGCGAAGACCTTCCGATGTTAGCGTTCGACGAAATCTGTGATGCGATCGCCACGCGTTACATGAAAAACGATCGCGACATCATGGAACTTGACCCCGCCAGTACGGAGTTCTTGCATGAAGCATTTCCGGTCTTGAAGAGCGTCGTGAAAGCGAGCACTTCGGTCGATCCAGACCGAAAAAGTTTCAAGCGTCTTGATGCAATCGAAGCGGGGGTGCGTCTGAGCGAAGCCTTGCGATTGGTCGGTCCGTTGATTCTGATCATTGACGACGTCCAGTGGGCCGACCGCGATAGTGTAAATGTGCTGGACCGTTTGCAAACGGTCAGCGGAGGCATGTTGGGCATCATCACGGTCTCGCGTCCCGACGGGGACCACCAAGCATCACCGCCCCATCACAAAATTCAGCTCGACCGTTTGACCGAGTCCGCCTCGCAAGAATTGCTCATCGGGGCTGCTCGTCGTTGGTCGGCCCGCTTGAATTTCACCGCCATCGAAGAACTCGTTCAAGCGGCGCAGGGAAACCCACTGCGTCTGATCGACTTTATCGAAGAACTCCGCCCCGGTGGCGTGCTTCACCATACCGTCAGCGGCGAAGAAACCGATTCGGGAACCCGCGTGGTCACTCGCACCGGTCAACTGTGGCCGATGCGTGTGGCACGACTCAGTGACGATGCCAAAGCCGCATTGTCGTACATCGTCACCGCAGGGCATTTAGTGTCTGCAGAACAGTTGAGCGAATTGACCGGTTTGGGTGAGTCGATTGATGCCGTTCTTTCAGAGTTGGTCCAACAGCGGTTGGTTCGCGATGACGTTACCGGTGGCGAATGCATCTCGATTTTTCACGACAGCATTGCAGAGAACTTGGCGACCACGCTGAGCGATTCACAGAAACGCGAGTGTCACGCCGCGTGGGCCCGCTTGCTTTCCCGTCTCGATTCGGGGGGTAAATTGGCAGCTCGCATTGCACGTCATTTCTTTGATGCCGAGGAACCTAACCGCGCCGTCTCGTACGCGATCCTTGCTGCCGAAAACGCTCAACGCTATCACGCCAAAACCGAAGCCGCTCGCTGGCACGCCAAAGTCATCGACCATGTCAGTGGTCCCGAACGCATTGAGCATATTCGGATCACGGCGGAAACATTTGTCGAAGCCGACCGTCCCGTGGACGCGGCACATTACTTTCAGCTTCTCGCATCCGAGTTGAATGATGAAGAAAGCGTCAACTATCAGCTCAAAGCCACCACGTTGCTGATTCGCTGTGGCTATTTCACTGAAGTGCGAGAACAACTGCAACGATTGACACGTCTGCTGAACGTGCCCTCCGCCAAACCACGCTGGATGAGCAAAATCAACATCTTGCGTCTCGTGGCGAATTGCGTCTACACGAACATTCGGTTCTCAAGTAAACAAGGCGACGTGTCCCCCGAGCACGTGACGGTAAGAAACCGGCAACGACTTGAACTCTGCTTGTCGGTGGCACGCCCGTTGTCGATGTACGACAACCTGCACGCGGCAGAGTTGAACATCACCGCAGCAAACTTGGCAGTCCGCTACGGTAGTGAAGCGGACCGAATCCTCGTCGAAGTCGGCGCCGCCGTCTTCGGTTCTTACAACCATGGATCCAAACGAATCCGCAGTGAATTAGCACTGCAAGACTTGTTGCCACGAGCGATCGCCACCGGGAATTCAAAAATGATCGGTGATGTGTGGGCAGGAATTGCGTTTTCGCAAGCGTTGGCAATGCGTTGGAACAGAGTGGCAGCGTCCTTCGATGCCTGCGTGCACCACTACAGTGCATCGAGTGAGCCATTAACACTAGAAGTTTGCCACCTTCGTTCAGTCTACTTGATGGCTCATTGGCACGTCGGTCGATGGACCGCGATGATCAAGACATGTGATCAAATGCTGGACGATTTCAAACAGCGAAATGATCAATTCCAATGGATCATCGCAAGCTCAGGTTGCGGAGCGTCCACCTGGCTGATGCGAGATCGAGTGATCGACAGCGAGCAAGTGCGGCATAAGAATTCAGAAAGTTTAGCCGCTTGCGGCGGCACTCAAATGCTTGACTTCCTCGAATGGACGGCCCACGTCCATCTTGATCTCTACAAGGGGCACTATGACCAAGCGTGGCAACGGATTATGCAACTACGCAGTTCGAAAGCCAATTTGTCGGCGTTGATGCTGCAGTGCAATCGCGTGATGGTCGAGCAATTTGTCGCTTTGACCGCGTTGCATCAACTGAAAAAGGATCCTGCCGGCCCCTGGGTCAAATCGATTGAAACAGCGATCCGGCGTTTGCATCGCGAGCAAGGTGCGTTTGCAAAGACCGTCGCCTATTTCTATGAAGGCTTGCTGCTGCAATTGACGGCCACCTCGACGTCCGACTTTGCCGACGCGAGAAAGCAGTTGGTGATCGCTTGGGAAATGAGCAAGGAACAACGGCTCCGCCCCTATCAATTGGCCGCCGAAGACATGATCGCCACGATCGACGATGGCGAATCCTCGGGCCGTTTGATAGCGAGAATGGAACGACACGGAATCGCCGATCCGCTGCGGTTCTCGCGACTTTATACGATTTGATCGCATTGCCAGGGGGAGGCGGCTTTCCACCTTCCTTCGCTTCGTCGCTGGATTGTGCCCCCTTAGCCACGGAGCGGCTCGTTCGTGGTGAATCTGCCGTTGTTTTTCTTCACAGAATATCGATATTCACTCGACGCCGCCGATGGCCAGCCACGTTAGTTGATTTGCTAGCGTTTGTAGGTTGAGGATCTTGACTGATCGCTCTGGCATCGCCTGCGGTCGGCCGTTTAGAATCACCCAATAGGACGCCCCAATTTTTCGTGCGAAGGATCGCCGTGATGTCCAATGTAAAGATCAAGCAGCGAGGTGGACCTCGAATTCTCATCTCTCGTCTCAGTGCGATCGGCGATGCGATTTTAACGCTTCCCGTTGCCTGTGCGTTGCGAGCCGAATTCCCCGACGCCTATTTGGGCTGGGTGGTCGAACGCAAAGCGGCACCGATGGTGCGGGGACATCGAGCCCTTGATGCAGTGATTCAACTTGACCGCAAATGGTTCATTTCCCCATCGGGAATCCAGACCGCCCGTGCTCTTTTGCGTCCGCATCAATTTGACATTTCGATTGACTGCCAAGGCAACACCAAGTCGGCATTGGCCGGATGGGTATCCGGAGCGCATCAGCGGATTGGATTCGCGGGAAAACATGGAGGCGAGCTCAGTCGGCTGTTGAACAATGTTCGTGTGGCACCCGCGTTTCGCCATGTGACGGATCGATCGCTAGAACTGCTGTCGCCCCTGGGGCTGCACTCTCCGTCGGTTCAATGGGATTTGCCGGTATCCGATGCGTCGGTCGTTTGGGCCTCGCGATGGCGACGTACGATCGCCAGCCCACGGTTGGCCGTGCTCAATCCAGGAGGGACGTGGCAATCGAAGCTTTGGGAAGCGGCTCGCTTTGCCAAAACCGCCCGCTACCTAAAACAGAAATTTGGCTATCAATCCGCAGTGGTGTGGGGCACCAGCGACGAGCGAGTGATGGCCGACGAGATCGTGGCAAAATCGGGCGGCGCTGCGGTGTTGGCGCCTCATACCGACCTCCACCACCTTGCCGCGCTGATCAGTCACGCCGACCTCTTCATTAGCGGTGACACTGGTCCGCTGCACATCGCTGTCGCGGTCGGCACCCCCACCATCGGGCTCTACGGTGCGACACGCCCAGGTGACTCGGGTCCCTACGGCCAAGTCGCGATTCAAAAGGCATACGAACGCGGATCGCGACGACATCGACGAAACGCAGATAACTCGGCGATGCGAGCGATCACCGTCGCCGACGTTTGCGTTGCGATTGATCAGGTACACGCTAAACAAATGCTTCTGCAAGCCGCCTGAAGACGCACGGTTCTCGGCTGCGGCGGTGACGTGTAGGCTGTGCACACGATGCACCTGTTACTTCCATTGCTCGCCAGCGTTCTGTACGTCTGTGGTTTGATCTTTGTCAAACGATCAGGTGCCGCTGGTGCTGGCCAAATTACGATCGTTTTCGTTTCGAACCTGTTCTCGGCGATCGCCTTTTCGTCGCTATGGGTACTCGGGGGCACCACGCTTGATTGGCCCCTGTTCTGGCAACCCGCGGTGATTGCGTGGCTGTTTATCCAAGGTCTCGCGTTCACCTTTTTGGCGATTAGTCGCGGTGATGTTTCGATCGCGGCCCCGATCTTCGGAATCAAAGTCGTGTTTGTCGCCTTGCTTTTGACGTTTGTCGGCGGCGAACAATTGCCGCGATCGGTGTGGTATGCCGCTGCGTTAGCGGCAACAGGGATTG
>NZ_JBFHFD010000137.1:0-15993 GCF_041583735.1 Novipirellula sp. | reverse complement strand
TCGGTCCAAGTGGTCCTCTGTCCACCTTCGGTGTACCTGTCTAGCGTGGCGGATGCGGTCGCGGGAACATCGGTCCAGCTTGGCGCACAGAATTTGTACGCTGCCGAAGATGGTGCGTTTACGGGCGAAGTCAACGCAGCGATGTTGACCGATGTCGGCTGTGGCTTCGTGATCTTGGGTCACAGCGAGCGTCGCGCCTTGATGGGCGAAACCGATGCGGATGTCAGCAAGAAGCTACATGCGGCACTCGCTGGCAACTTGGTGCCAATCGTGTGTGTCGGCGAAACGCTTCAAGAGCGTGAAGCGGGTAAAATGGAAGAAGTGATCCAAACGCAAGTTCGCGGATCGCTTGCAGGACTTGATGAAGTCCGTGCAGCCGGGATCGTTGTCGCCTACGAGCCTGTATGGGCGATCGGCACCGGCAAAACGGCCTCTCCTGAGCAAGCCGAAGAGGTCCATGCCCTGATTCGCAAATTGTTGGGCGAGATGTTCACAACCGACGTAGCGGCACAGATCCGGATTCAATACGGTGGCAGCGTCAAACCAGGCAATGCCAAGGAATTGCTTGGACAACCGAACATTGACGGAGCTTTGGTGGGCGGAGCTAGCCTGAAAGCCGAAGATTTCGCAGGAATTATCGCGGCGGGTTAAACCCGGCACCGTCGCGAACACACCTTTACACATTGTCTATTTGAAGGACGAACTAAGTCATGATCGCTCTGATCACTGGATTTTTGCTGATTGCGTCGCTTGAAGGAGCCATTTTGGGCTTCTTGATGGGATTTTTGTCACTGTTTTTGATTCTGTTGGTGTTGATCCAACGCGGAAAGGGTGGCGGATTGACCGGAGCGCTCGGTGGTCCTGGGGGACAAAGTGCATTTGGTAGCAAAGCCGGAGACACGTTTACCGTGATTACCGTCGTCGTTGCCACCGTGTGGGCGTTCTCGTGTGCGTTCACGATGTGGTTGCTCGGCACCCATGCTCCGACCTCGACCGCCGACTCGGTGATCAAGTCGGGTGGCGGTGACAAAGACCCCGTTGGCGAGACGCTCAAGCTTCCGAAGCTTGATGGCGAAGGGATCAGTGGCTTGGAAGCGGGTTTGTCCAGCGGCGAAGAATCTAGCGAAAACTCGGTAGAACTGACGCCTGCGGCCAGCGGCGAAAAGAGCGAAGAAACCAGCGGCGACGATGCAGCCGTGGAAGTCTCCGAAGAAACTGCGGCCGACACCGCAGCCGAATCGGCCGACAGTGACGGCGACAAGTAGACTGCATGAGCTCTGTTACTCCTGAAAATGCTCGTAGCATGACCGGTCAAGGTCATGCGTCGCTGCAAACGGATCTTGGTACGTTTGTGGTGGAGGTGCGCACGGTCAATAATCGCGGTTTCAAATGCGTCTTGCGATCAAGCGATGCGTTATCGGCGTTTGATTCGCGAATCGAGTCGTTGGTTCGCAAGTTGATTCATCGCGGCAGCGTGAATTTATCGGTCACTTGGAAGCGACCTTCCTCGGAAACGCTGCCTCTGATTGATCAGCAGGTGCTCGGAGCCTACTTCGAACAGCTGCAGAAGGCGAAAGCTAGTTTTGCCGGCGATGGCGCGACGATCGATTTGGCTCAGCTTGCGATGTTGCCTGGCGTGGTGGTCCCCCGCTCGCAAGACCGCGCCGACACGGCGGAGGTGTGGCAGGGGTTAGAGCAGGTGATTCGTGACGCGGTGGACAGTCTCGATCAAATGCGGGCTCAAGAGGGAGCTCACATGGCGAGAAGTTTGCGGGCGGATTGTGATTTGATCCGCGCGCATGTCGATCAGATCGCCGAGCTCGGACCGCGAAGTGTCGACACCTACCAAAAGCGTTTAGAGACGAAAATTCAGCGTGTGTTGGCTCAGCACGACATCGAAGTGCCGATGATCGATCTGTTACGCGAAGTTCAGATCTATGCCGATCGGGTCGACTACAGCGAAGAGATCACGCGGCTGGGCAGCCATTTGCAGTTGTTCCTGCAAACCCTCAGCGGCAATGCTTCTGGTAGCAATCAGGCTGCTGGTGGTGGCGAAGCGGCGGGGGATCCCGAGCCCTCGGGCCGCAAGCTCGAGTTTATTGTTCAGGAAATGTTGCGAGAAACCAACACGATCGGCAGCAAGGCGTCGCAGACGGAAATTTCGGGGCATGTCGTCGAGATCAAGTGTGCAATCGAACGGATGCGAGAATTGGTCCAGAATCTCGAGTAATCCAGCGAAGGCAAGACATGAATTTGGAAGGACGTGGTCGGCTGATCATCATTTCTGGTCCGAGTGGAGCGGGGAAGTCGACGGTGGTGCGCCGATTGCGCGAGGAATGTCCGTTGCCGCTACAGTCAAGTATCTCGGCGACCACACGCAAACCGCGGCCGGGGGAACAGGACGGAGTGGACTACTTTTTCTTGGACCACGAAGAGTTTGAACAGCGGCGTCAGGCGGGGGACTTTCTAGAGTGCAAAGAGGTGTTTGGCCGTGGCCATTGGTACGGCACGCTTAGCGAGCAGGTCGCCTCTGGTCTGGAAGCTGGAAAATGGGTTATTTTGGAGATTGATGTCCAAGGTGCCCTGGCAGTCCTCGATCACAAAGAGTTCAGCCCGATTACACTATTCATTCATCCCGGTGGGATGGACGAGCTTGAGCGGCGGCTTCGCACACGCGGAACCGAGTCCGAAGAAGCGATTGCAGCGCGGCTAGAAACCGCCTGTCGCGAGATGCAGTTTATGCATCGATACCAATACGAAATCATCAACGAGTCGGTCGATCGAGCCGTCTCGGATATCTGCCAAATTTTGAAAGACCAAAAGGAAAAACAGCCATGCTCGAAGAGCTAAAAGAAGAAGAAATCGTCAACAAGGTCGGTGGTCGCTTTAAGTTGAGCACCCTGATTCAAAAGCGTTTGGTGCAATTAAACCAAGGCAGCCGAGCGCTTGTGAATGTCGACACACACGACAAGATGACGATTGTGTTGCAGGAAATCATGCAAGACAAAATCGTTTTGAATATGGATAACGAAATCCAGTCGCTCGAAGATCTGACGGCCGCTGCGGATGCTGCTTCGGACGGTCCTGATTTGGATGCGTCGGATCTATGAGTGAGCAGAGGCGGGCAATTCTGCTCGCCGTGGGTGGGGGAATCGCAGCCTACAAGGCAGCGACCGTTTGCAGTCGTCTCGTTCAATCGGGCTACGATCTGCGTACGGCTATGACCGCATCCGCATCTCAATTCATCGGCGCGGCCACGTTTGCGGCGCTCTCCGGTAAAACGGTCGCTCAGGGTTCCTTTGATCCTGAGCGATTTCCGTTAGGGGCCCACATCGAGTGGACTCGCGATTTGGACTTGTTGATCGTCGCTCCGGCAACTGCGAATCTTTTAGCAAAGTTTGCCTCAGGGCTCGCCGACGATCTTATTAGCACGTTGTATTTGCAAGCCGAATGTCCCGTGTTGTTGGCGCCGGCCATGAGCGCGTCGATGTGGAGCAAACCGTCGGTGCAGCGGAACGTGGAAACGTTGCGGCGTGATGGGTGTCATTTTGTCGGTCCTGAATCGGGTTGGCTAAGTTGCCGCGTTCGGGGCGAGGGGCGGATGGCCGAGCCTGACACGATCGTCGCGGCAGCGATTCAGCGGGTGCCTGCGTCTTAGCCCGGCTGCATGATGTTTGACTTTAATTCCATCTCACTTTGCTGCGTTTCGCGGTACGAGCCAAACCATGACTGTCTTTGTTTTCGGGCACCGCAATCCCGATACCGATGCAATTTGTAGTGCGATTGCCTACGCTGATTTTCTCAAGAAAACGACGCGTCCCGATGCCATCGCCGCCTGTTGTGGGGCGCCGAACCAGCGGACCGAGTTTGCGCTTCGCAAAGCCAAGTTGCCGCCGCCCCGGATCATCATGGACGTGCGTCCTGAGATCGAGGACGTCTGTCAACGCGACGTCGTCTTCGCCCGCCAATCCGAGGTCTTCTACGAAGTCTATCAGCGGATGAAAGAGCATGGGCTGCGGGCGATCCCGATCGTTGATGATCATGACAAGGTCGTGGGCATTGTCACGCTGCTAGAGCTTCTCGAATTGGTGTTGCAGGGCGGAGTGGATCCGGTTCACTCACGCGAGGTGTGTAGCAACCTTACCAAAGTTGCTTCGGTGCTCGGAGGCACATTCCAGCACGTGGTCGACCCCGATCGGACTGACGAGTTTGTCGTTACGGTTGGTGCGATGAGCGCCGAAGGGTTCACTCAGCGGATGAACCAATTTTCGGCCGACCGCTTGTTGGTCGTCAGCGGTGATCGACCGACGATCCAACTGCCCGCACTCGAACTCGGTGTTCGCGCGATGGTGATCGCGGGCGGTTATGAATTGTCCAGCGGTTTGTTGCACTTGGCCAAGGCTCGTGGCGTTTCGGTGATCATCAGCCCTTACGATACTGCGACGACCACGATGCGAATCAAGGCCGCTCGCTTGATCGATTCGGTGATCGATCGCGACTTTATTTCGTTGTCAGCAAAGATGCCTGTCGAAGCGGCGCGACAACAAATCTTTCGTTCCTCACAAACCGTCTTTCCCGTGCTCGACAATGGAAAGCTGTTTGGTGTGCTCAGTAAAAGTGACTTGGTGAACCCGCCGATGCCTGAATTGGTGCTGGTTGACCACAACGAGTTGTCGCAAGCGGTGCAGGGTGCCGAGGACGCGATCATCACCGAGGTGCTCGATCATCATCGGCTCGGTGGTTCGCTCAAGTCATCCAATCCGATTCGCTTTACTTTGGAACCGGTGGGGTCGACCTGCACGCTCGTCGCTCGGTTGTTTCGGCAAGCCAACTTGCAGCCCTCCGCCGGCGTGGCGCTGTGCATGGCGTCGGGCATCATTAGTGACACGTTGTTTTTGCGGTCTCCTACCACCACCGATGTCGATCGAGATATTTTGCAATGGTTACAGCAGTTTTGTTCGCTTGATTTGAACGAGTATGCGACCGAGTTCTTTGAAGTCGGGTCGGCGTTGCGATCCGGAGAAGCTGGCCGTGTGGTGCGTGAAGATTGCAAAGAATTTGAAGAGGCAGGAGTCAAGTTCTCGATTTCGCAGATCGAAGAGATTGGCTTCGATTTGTTCTGGGAGCGTAAGGATGAGCTGGTCGCGGCGCTCGATCAGCTGGCAAAAGACAATCACCTCGATTTTTCGGCGTTGTTGGTCACCGATATCTCCAGTAACGGCAGTCTGTTGTTGATGAGCCGGCAACCCGAGGGGTGGGACGAGATCAACTACCCCGAACTCGAAGAGAATCTGTATGAGCTCGAAGAGGTGGTCAGTCGCAAAAAACAACTGCTGCCGTTGATCATCAGCTTGCTCGATTCCGCCCCCTCGTCGAACTGAATTCCAGCTGCAATCCAAACTGTCCCTATTCTCGCCCCCGCCCGGCTTGGGAGTCCCTAACGATCGAAACGATTAACGAGTCTATCTACGACCATCCAAAGTATTACGATCTCGTGTTTGGTGCGGATTGCGCAGCCGAGGTTAAATTTATCCAGGCTTGCGGAAGCGAGTGGATGCAGCGAGCCCCGAAACGGCTGTTTGAACCAGCCTGTGGCACCGGGCGACTACTCTATGCACTTGTCAAAAAAGGGTTTCGCGTCGACGGGCTCGATTTGAACCCCAAGGCAGTCGAGTTTTGCAATGCCCGTTTTCGTCGGCATGGCGTGCGGGAATCCGCGTTCGTAGCCGATATGTCCGATTTCAAAACAAAGTGGAAATGCGACCTCGCGTTTAACACGATCAATAGCTTTCGCCATCTATGCAGCGAACGCGAGGCACGCGGGCATTTGCAATGTATGGGCGAAGTCGTTCGCCCCGGCGGTCTGTACTTGCTGGGCGTTCATCTCACGCCCACCACGGTCGCGCCGAGTGAAACCGAGTCATGGTCGGCGCGTCGCGGACACTTGGCGATCAGCACGCATATGTGGACCAATGAACGAAATACGGAAAGCCGCATTGAGCGGTTTGGCATTCGATTTGATATCCACAGCCCGTCGCACAGTTTCCGGATCACCGACGAGCTGGTGTTGCGAAGCTACACCCCCAAGCAAATGAATCGATTGATCCAATCGAGTAAGTGTTGGGAGGTCGTCGCCACCTACGACTTTGGTTACGACGTGGAGCATCCGATTGAGGTCGATGCGTCGACTGAGGATGTCGTGTATGTCTTGCGACGCAAGCCCGCATGAACGCAAGAACGCAAGTCTGGCTAATCGCAGCCCGAGGTTTGCGTGCGGTGCTTCCGGACGTTTGATCGGGGATTGGTTTCCAAGCCCTGTCGCGCCATTCGGGTTTGGGCGGCCTCGTCTCGACTTTAGCGGCGACCCGGTTTTTCTGTACCAAGTGTCTTCTAAAAATGAGGACGACGGTTACTGCCGTCGCGATCGACCGGAAGACGCAAAAATAATGGCTCCGATTAAAGTCAGAATTGCGACACCCCCAGCGATGGTCGCATTTTGTCCCCAGCCCTGCTTTAAATTTTGGACTCGCTTGTAGCCATAGGGGACGGGCAGTTCGAGGCCGGCCTCTTCCATCTGTTCGTATTCCCGCAGCAGTTCGGCGGGGTTGCGAGTCGGGTAAACCTCTCGCACCTCTTGCAAATGAATCTCGGTGGTCACGGGAGCATCAATCAGTGCCCAGCGAATGCCGCAGTAAGCCGCGATCAAAAGGCTTGCGGTGCAAATCAACCCCAAAGCCACGGTGCCGAACGTTTGAGCGAAGCTGGCCTCATTGTAGGGGGTGTGCTGGCCCGTGTCGGAGGGTTGAGACTCGTCTCTGGGCAGCTGCTTGAGCTCTCCGAGTCGGGGGACAGCGACCGATTGCTCGCAGGAGGGACAGAGAACGGAGTCACCCGCCTGCGAGGGGGTGACGGGGATCACGTTCTGACAATGGGGGCATGAAAGTTGGTACATGAAGATCAAATGAAAAAGAATTGAAGGCGAAGTGGGTGGACCACGGAGGCAACCTGACTAGAATCCAAAGTGTGCAAACGGCGCCACCGCCAACCCCTACCGCTCCCACCCGTTGACAGAGAATTTGTGTGACTTGCTCTCACTTTACTCTGCAACCGTGTCGGACACCTCCCATGGTGACTCGTGGTAACAATAACGAACTGTTTTGTTCGTCCTGGTGGACCGAAAGGATTGGGTCCCACCTACAAGAGTGGTCATTTGCCGAATGTTGCCAGGGAGGCAAGGAAAGCGGAGCGACTTAAATTTAGGTCATGAGGCTTGGAAGTGTTTGGATCGGGGAAGCTCTTGATTACGGCATCAACGTTGGGTTGGTTCGTACAGAGTTAGACCGGGCAATCTGTCATTCGGTGGTTGGTCAGCAAAGAGGGTTCCTCTTTTCTAACTTCTCCAACGGGTGGATTGTTCAGCCAGTCCCATGAACTGTTTCCGCAAAGCTCACTTCATGCCTAATACAAACAATCCGTTCATCTAGAAACTCCTTCCATTTGAAGTACTGTCGCACTAATGAGTCCACTGTGGTGTAGAGTTAAGGAGCAACTTTGTTCTCAAGCAACTTGTTTTCAAGCAACTCAGTAAACAACTTAATGTGAAACGAGCATTCGCAACTTAATGTGAAATGACGTTCACAGGGGGCTTCCGCTCATTCCTTTGCCAACTTGCACCAATACCAAACTTGCACATCAATCCATTTTTACATTTGCCATCCACCGCATGATTGTTCGTTTCGTTTGAACTCATCCCGTTTGAAACGATACGAAACCGATTTTCAGCCCTCATATCTCACACTGTTCCGCTAGGAGTTCCCCTTTGTTCGATACACTCTTGGACGAATTTGATGACGTAAGCGTCCAAAGCACCGAAGCCGTGACCGGCAGTTTTCGCAAGCTGCCGGTTGACGACAGCGACGATAACGATGCTGCCGTTGCGATGGCTTCGGCTGCCGATGGCGAAGTCCAACTCGAAAGCCCCGACGAACTGCTTGCTGGTGACGAAACCGAAACGTGGTCCGATGATCCGGTTCGGATGTACTTGACCCAAATGGGCGAGATTCCGCTACTGACACGAAAGCAAGAGATTGAACTTGCCAAGCGGATTGAAGAAACACGCCGTCGGTTCCGCACCAAACTGCTCGAGAACCATTACGTTCTCGTCGAAGCCTACAAGACGCTGAAGAAGGTTTACCGCGGCCAATTACCGTTCGACCGTACCGTTCAGGTTTCGGTCACGGACCATTTGGAAAAAGAGCAGATCGTCGGTCGTTTGCCCCACAACTTGCGTACGCTGCAAACCTTGCTGCGACGTAACCGTCACGATTGGAAAGTCGCACTCAGCAAAGCGGCTTCGCAGCGACGCCGCGTCGAAGCTTGGCGATCGCTTGCCCGTCGTCGTCGTCGTGCCGTGCGTTTGATCGAAGAGCTCGGTCTGCGTACTCAGCGAATTGAAACACGAATCGACTTGCTCGAAAAATTCTCGCATCGTTTGACCGAAATCGACCACATTATCTCGGACCAAAAACGCACCAAACATGGTCGCGAAGTGCGAGAAAAATTGCTTCATGAACGACGCCAAATCCTGACCGCGTGCCAGGAAACACCGACATCGCTACGCAATCGCGTTGCCATGCTTAACAAGGTGTACGCCGAGTACCAACAAGCCAAGCGTGAGCTCAGCGAAGGAAACCTTCGATTGGTGGTTTCGATCGCTAAGAAGTATCGTAACCGTGGATTGTCGTTCCTGGATTTGATCCAGGAGGGGAATGCCGGTTTGATGCGTGCGGTCGATAAATTTGAATACCGTCGTGGTTTCAAATTCTGTACCTACGCGACATGGTGGATTCGTCAGGCGATTACCCGTGCGGTTGCTGATCAGAGCCGAACGATTCGTATTCCGGTTCACATGGTCGAAACAATGAGCCGCGTGCGAAACGTTGCTCGTCAATTGTTGCAAGAGCTCGGACGTGAACCGACGATCGAAGAAACCGCACGTCGAGCCGACGTGACCGTCGAAGAAGCACGGCGTGTTTTGACGATGAGCCGTTTCCCGATTTCGTTGGATCGTCCCGTTGGTAACAGCGAAGATAGCCAGTTTGGTGATTTGCTTCCCGATGGTGCCGCCGAGAGCCCACAAATCGGTGCGACCCAAGAAATGCTGCGTGACCGTATCACCGGCGTCTTGAAGTCATTGTCCTATCGTGAACGCGAGATCATCAAACTGCGTTACGGGCTCGGTGATGGTTACAGTTATACGCTCGAGGAAGTGGGGCACATTTTTAAAGTGACCCGCGAGCGTATTCGCCAAATCGAAGCCAAGGCGGTGCGAAAGTTGCAACAACCAAGCCGTAGCCAGGATTTGGTGGGCTTCCTCGACTAGTCAAGTCGATCTATTTGTATTAACAATCGATGGCGATGTGCTTGCAAAAGTGCATCGCCATTTTTTTGTATCCGCGATTGATCACTCGCAGCCTGATCAAGGAACCCAAGCACGATGCCCACCGTCCATGAACTATTGCAGCAGGGTTGGCAACGGCATCAAGCAGGCAAGTTGGACCAGGCAATCGAGGTCTATCGTCATGTGCTCGCGCATTCCCCTAAAAACGCCGATGCGTTGGTCTATCTAGGGATCGCGTTTTTCGATCAACGCGACTTTGCACAATCCGTTTCGGTGTATCGCGAAGCGTTAGTGATTCGTCCGCAGTTTCCCATTGCTTGGAACAATCTTGGCAATTCGCTGCGGATGCTTGGGCAGATTGATGAAGCCGAACAGGCGTTGGCGACGGCGCTCGGGCAACAACCGGGCTACCTTTCGGCGCTTAAGAACCGCGGCACGCTGTGGGTCTGGGCGGGTGAGATCGAGCGAGGGTTGAGATGGTATGCCGAAGGATTGCAGGTGGATCCGAAGAATGCAGAGCTGCACCGCAACCTCGGTGTGATTCATCTGTTGCTGGGCAATTATGACGTTGGCTGGGCCGAGTATCGTTGGCGGTGGGCGATGCCTGGGGCGTATCGGCCCAATCTGCCAACGCCGGTTTGGCAAGGCCAGGATCTTGTGGGGAAATCGATCCTGTTGTACCCCGAGCAGGGACGAGGCGATGCGATTCAGTTTATCCGAGTCGCGTCAGTTTTGAAGCAAGCTGGAGCGACCGTGTACGTCCAGTGTGCGGCCGAGATGATGCCGTTGTTCTCGTCCGTGCCAGGGATCGATCTGTTACTGCCTGATGGCTCGGTTGTCCCGCCAATCGATTATCAAGCGTCGTTTTTGGACGTGGTTGATTTTTGGTACCAACAAACCAAGCAACTTGCGGTTGCGGATCAGCTGTTTTCCGCAGGCAGAGGTTATTTGGTGTCCAGTCCGGTGCAAAGCGAAACCTGGGCTCAGTGGATGCGGCAGCATGTTTTGGGGGCAGATGGTTCGGCCACACGCCGGATTGGAATCAATTGGCAGGGGAATCCTGAGCATCATGCGGATGTCTATCGCAGCATGCCGCTCGAATCGCTCGGGCCGCTGGCGAATATCCCCGGCGTTTCGCTGGTGAGTTTGCAGTTTGGCTACGGAGCGTCGCAGTTAGATGAGGGGGGCTTCGCCAATTCGGTGGTGCGTTTGCCCCCGGGGATCGACTCGGCGGCGGGGGCGTTTACCGATACCGCCGCGATTTTGCAAAACCTGGATGGGGTGGTGACGACCGATACATCGATCGCGCACTTGGCCGGTGCCCTCGGCGTCAATGTGACCGTGCTGTTGGGCAAGGTGCCCGATTGGCGGTGGCTGAATCAGGGTGCCGACACACCGTGGTATCCCAGTATGAGGTTGGTTCGTCAGACCGAGATGGGTGATTGGGCGGATGTCGTCGACAGAGTCGCCAAGCAACTCGCCTTGTCGTAGCAGAAGTCGTCAAGACTTTCGTTTTCTGGGATGCCCGGAAACTCTTGACGGCTTGTTGATTTAATGAGCCGCTCGCGCGTCAGCGGCCGGGTCCCACGCGTTACCCGGTGCCTTGCGGCCCACGACTCACTGTTACGATTTGCATTTGGATCAAATCAACAAGCCGTTGACGAGTTCCGCTACCCCGACCACAAGAAAAACGCTCGAGAGCTGAGGTTCTCGAGCGTTTTGGATACCTTCGAATTCGCTTTGACTACGAATCGATTTCAACGCGTTCGCCGTGAGCGTCGCGGCAATCCATTTCGAGGTGCTCGGGGAACAATCCCTCGCTGCCTAGGATTTGGACGGCCATCTTGCCGATGTCTTCGGCTTCCATCACGTCGCGACGTTTTTTGTTGTTTAGGTAGGCGGCGACTTCGTCGTTCACTCGAATCGTCACGCGTTCGATGTGTTTGTTGCGGACGGCTAGCGCCAGCATACGAATCACTTCGATCGACATGCTTTCGGCGGTCTTGACCAATCCCCGGCCTTGGCAGCACGGGCAATCGGTATAGATGCTGCGTTTCAGACTGGGGCGAATGCGCTGGCGTGTCATTTCGATCAAGCCAAACGGGCTGGTTCGCAAGATCTTGGTGCGAGCGCGGTCGGTCGACATTGCATCGCGAAGTGCTCGTTCGACTTTGCGTCGATAGCTTTCTTTACGCATGTCGATAAAGTCGTTGACGATCACACCGCCGAGGTCACGCAGACGCAATTGGCGGGCGATTTCTTTAGCTGCGGCTAGGTTCAAGCGGAAGGCGTTTTCTTCGGCGGAATCATTGCCGCGGAAGCTGCCGCTGTTGACGTCGATTGCCACAAGCGCTTCGGTGGGGTCAATCACGATCGAACCGCCGTCAGGTAATTGCACCTGGCGTTGATTGATCATCATGATCTCTTCTTCGAGCTTGTGTTTGTGGAACAGCGGCTCGCTTCCCTCGTACAGCTTCAAGCGATCGACGACGCGAGGCATAACCATTTTCAGGAAGTCACGTGCCTTTTCGTACGACTCGGGTTCGTCGATCAGGATTTGGTCGATTTCGTCGCAATAAATATCGCGGATTGTACGGATAATCAAATCGCTTTCTTCGTACAGCACGCCTGGTTCGTTAAGCGTTTTGACGCGGCGAACGATCGCTTTCCAAAGACGCAACAGGTATTCCATGTCGCGTTGCAGTTCGATTTCGCTACGGCCCGCGCCGGCGGTGCGAACGATGAATCCGAGACCCTTTGGAGGATTCAACGACAAAAGGCATCGTTTGAGCCGTTTGCGATCGTCCTCGTCTTCGATTTTGCGGCTAACGCCCACGCGGCAAAGTGCGGGCATCAAAACCAGGTAGCGACCGGGGATTGAGATGTACGTGCTAAGCGTCGGTCCCTTGGTGCCGATGCCTTCTTTGATCACTTGGACAAGGACTTCGTCGCCGCGGCGAAAAATCTCTTGGATTGGTGGTTTGACGCGAGGTCGGCCCCCTTTGAATGCGTGTTTGTTGCCATGGCCTGAGTCACGAGCACGCTTGGCGGCCGCTTCTGCCATTTCGTCAGACTCTCGCATCACCTCTTCGGGGTCGTAGCCGCCTTGGCGAAAGTACTGAGGTTCGACGTCGCTGATATGTAGAAATCCGTTGCGTCCGACACCAAAGTCGACGAACGCGGCTTGGATGCTTGGTTCAAGGTTGACGATCTTGCCGCGGTAAATGTTCCCGGCAAACGCTTCGACACTTTTCCGTTCGATGTACAACTCGTCGAGTCGGTCATCGGCTAACACTGCAATCCGACATTCCTCGGGTTGCAGTACGTTGATTAGCATTTCTTTCTTCATAAAAAGTCACCTTTCAGGTGGTTTTGTCAGCTTTGTGCGAACCAATCAGTTGCGTTCGCATGGACGCTGGCAGGGTTAGTATTCGGTAGTTGTGTTGTGAGTGGCGTCGGTCGCGAAAGCGACTTCGGCAGGGTTATCGGATTGAAATTCGTTTTCCAGGATGACGCGTTCGCGAATGACGAGCGATCCGTTTTCGATCCAGTCGTCAAACCCCAGCAGATCGAGGACGTCGTGCGGCTTCAACGATGCCGATTCGGACGCGGCCAGTGTCAATCGCAATCGATCACCGGAAAGTTCCAAGTTCAAGATTTGTTCGGCGACGTTGGCCACCAGTGTTTTCTTTTTGCGCTCGACCGAGACGGTCGCTTGGCCAAGTAATCGCGTGATCGCCGCCTGGATCGCCACCGCGTCCGCAGGCTCAGGAAGCGTCACCGAAAACCGGCTCTGTTTGAGTTGCCCTTTGCCAAACGCTTCGGGCAATTGGCTGACGCTTTTGATGATCAGCCCCGGTTGGTTGTCGTTTTCAAGGCGTTTGAGTAGTTCCGCGGGCGAAATGTTTTCCGCCAATTCAAGTTCAACGACTTCATCCAGCCCTTCGACGCCGAGTGCCAGTGCCGAGGGAAACGCGATACGTGGCTTGGGGTGAAAGCCTTCGCTCATCGAGAGTTTGAGCGTGGCGCGTCGCGCGATCCGCTCCCATAATTCCGCCAGATCACGGTGGCTGATCCATCGCAACAAGCCGGCTTTCTGGAACCGCACTCGATACCGAATCCTGAGCGAAGCCAATTCGTTTGGCGCCGCGTGCTTTGATTCTGTCGGTTCAGAGGGCTCAGTCACGTTACTCATTCGCTTGCAGACGGATCATCAGTGAACGATCAGCTCCGGTGCTAGGGCACTGAGTCGGTCTTGAAGATAGAGGTCAACATCACGTGCCGCCTCGAACGTCATCGCGCGCTCTGCAATCTGGATGCATTGCTTCAGTGTGACGCTGCGAATCGCCTTTTTGACCCGGTGCAGCGACGACGGAGGAACGCTCAAGTTGCGAACGCCTAATCCGATCAGTAGTAATGCGCGGCCGGGATTGCTGCTCATCTCGCCGCAAACCGCTAGCGGTGTCTGGTTGGCATCGGCCACCTTGACGCTGCTTGCGATCAGCCGCAGGACCGCTGGGTCACAGGACTGGTAGAGATCGGCGACGTATTCGTTGCTGCGATCGACCGCCAAGGTGTATTGGGCAAGATCGTTCGTGCCGATGCTGAGGAAGTCGACTTCTTTGACAAAGCGATCCAGCATGATCACCGCCGCTGGGACCTCGACCATCATGCCGACCGGGATATCTGACCGGTAAGGGATGCCTGCTTCGTTGAGGTCCTCGGCTACAACATTAAGTAGCATGCGAGCTTGTCGCAATTCCGCAATCGTGGTGATTAGCGGAAACATCACTCGCACGTCCCCGTGCACTGCGGCGCGTAGCACCGCACGAAGTTGGGGGCGAAACAGGTCGAGGTTTTTTAGTGATAGCCGAATGCTGCGGAGCCCGAGGAACGGGTTGTGTTCTTGTTCGGCAAGCGGACGTTGCCCCATTTTGTCAGCACCGAGGTCCAGCGTGCGAATGACGACCGGACGACCGTCCATCTCGCGGACCACTTGGCTGTAGGCTTCGTAGTGGTCCTCTTCGCTTGGCTCTTCGGTGCTGGATAGGTACAGGAATTCGGTTCGGTACAGCCCGATGCCATCGGCGCCCCGTTCGAGGCAAGATTCAGTTTCGTGCGGAAATTCGATATTCGCACTCAGTTGAATTCGCACCTTATCAGCGGTTTCGGCAGGCAGGTCCTTGAGTTCCGCCAATCGTGCGGCAAGCGACTCACGTTGTTGCAGGCGTTCTTCGTAATGGGCGAGTGTTTCTTCGTCAGGGTCGATAATCACGCGACCGCGATCGCCATCGACAATCACTGTCGCTGCGGCTCCGATGTTCTCGAGAAACGTTCCAATGCCAACGACGGCGGGAAGTTCAAGCCCTTTGGCGACAATTGCGGTATGACCACCGGGCCCGCCGGTCTCGGTACAAAAGCCGCGAACGTAACGGCGGTCCAAGCTCGCCGTTTCGCTGGGGGTCAACACGTGCGAAAGTACGATCACGGGTTCCGTGAGTTCGGACAGCGGTTGCCGCGATACGGCACCTAATTGCAGCAGTAATTGTTTTTCGATGTCCAGCACATCTTCGGCACGATCGGCAAGCAGCGGATTGTCGAGTCGGCGAAGTGCTGCGGCGTAATTGTGCAGCACGCGGCTGACGGCATAGGCTGCTGATTGCCGCTCTTCGCGAATTCGGCGGCCCAACTCGGCGTGTAACCGCGGGTCATGCAGCATTTGCAATTGGGCTGCAAAGATGTCGCCGGTGTTCACCCCAGCAACGGCTGAGGTTTCCAGGCGATTGGTTTCCAGCAGGGCGGAAACCGCGTCCACGGCGGTCTGTAGGCGCGTGTATTCACCTTCCGCATCTTCTGCGGCCACGAGGCACCGGGGGATTCGGTAGCCATCAGGGTCCAGGACGAGCGCAGGACCGATAGCAACGCCCGGTGAAACGGGAATGCCTTGTAGTTCGACCATCGTTGGCCGATGAATTGTCGGCGAGAAAGCAAGAGTTGTGTGGCGTGCACGTGGTGCAGGTTCCGCCTCAGCGCAATCCGCAACGCGGCGCTATCGGTCCATCGTTGGACCGGTCATTTCTTGACGCTCTCTCAAGACGCTCCATCGTTATGTTCGCTTGAATTGGGTTGATCATTGAAGAGATCAAGCTCTCTCGCTTGTTGCTTAGCTCCGGCATCACTCTGGATTTTTTGATCCGTGAATGCCGGTTAAGCTTGAAACTCGGGCGTTGCATCGATTTAGGGGTCTGCAACGGGCCTGACGTCTTCCTCGACTGTGTTTGCTAGTTCATCGAATCCAGAATCAAACAGCTCCGCAATGGCTTGAATCGCAGCTTGCGCATCCTTGCCGTCGGCACTCAGCGCTAGCTCTGTGCCGTGGCTAGCTCCGAGTGTCAGCAGTGACAGGATGCTTTTGCAGTCGACATGCTCGTTGCCTTTGCCGATTTTAATAGCCGATTCAAACTGGCTGGCCAGTCGAACAAGCATGTCGGCAGGGCGTGCGTGCAAACCTTGCGGGTTTTTGACGACAACGATTCGAGTTAATGGGGGTGTGTTCATTAGCCAGATACGAACTGGTTGTCATCCGCTTCTTG
>NZ_JBFHFD010000136.1:0-16005 GCF_041583735.1 Novipirellula sp. | reverse complement strand
CTCGGCCAGTGCCAACGCATTTCGACAAGAATCACGAATCGACCGTTCGTTGGACCGCCATGTCATACTGATGCCGGCCACGTGGATGATGGCTTTGAATGGCAGCTTGCCCGCACTGGTCAGCACTGCCCCGCCAAGCGGAATCGGGCCGTGCTTGGCGAGTTCACGAAACGGAGCGTATCCAGCACGACGCTTGATCGCTCCGGAGACGCCTTGAGGAATTAGCAGCCACCATGGAATGATGTTTCGATTCCAGGCGTTGACGATGGCCTCGACGTCTTGATCGAGTAGGTCGCCTGTCACGACGTTGATGTTGGTCATCAGCGAGTTCCTACAGAAAAGCGATGTTGTCGTTGACCAGCCTATCGGATTTCGCATGCACCAATGGCGCTAAACGCTGTAAAGCAATCTCTGGTAGCTACGAGAAAATGCTTCACATTTGCGTTTCGTAGCTACGCTCGCCAGAGCGTGGATGTTTGCCGCCCAAAAACGAATCACCACCTTCTGGCGAAGGTAGCTACGAGAAAATGCTTCACCGCGTTGAATTATAGGGTGTCAGCACGATCGAAGGCTGTTAGCTGCGGGTGGCGTTGTCCATGCCGCACTGCGGGAGTTTTATTCATGCCAGCACGACTCTCCAACGTAGACAGGTCCCGAAAAGTCGTTTAGTGTGGTCATTCGGAATCAATTGCTGGACATACCTAGTTGTCGCGAACCTCTCAGCCTTGCAACTCTTGATTGTCGAGTTCTTCGCTTTGATCTTTGCGTTTCCATTTTCTGAATCGCACTTGCGTTGGACGTTTTCGCTTTAACAAGAAATACACGCCGGCTAATACGAACACGATGCCCACCAGCAGGCCGCTAAAGTCGCTGGCCAAGCTGCCGATCACCTCCCATTCACTGCCAAAGGCATAGCCGAGTCCGCCGAAAACGAGAATCCAGGTCACTTCGCCTGCGACATCGAAGGCAAGAAAACGGACAAAGGGATAGCCACCGCCTCCGGCAGCCAAGTTGGTGGGAACTGCGAACGCGGTGAGCATCCAGCGAGTGAGATAGATTGCGACTCCACCCCGATTCAGCAGCGCGGATCGCGCACGCCGCCACGAGCGTCGCCCCCCGAAGCGATGTTCGATGCTGATGCGGGCATAGCGGCCCATGCCAAACGAAACCACGTCACCCAGCACGACACAGGCAAGAATACAGATCGGGGTCAACACCTCATCCAAAACACCTTGTCGCACGAATGCCCCGGCCGCGATCACAAACAGTGTGCTGGGCAGCGGAACTCCGACAGCGGCCGCAAAAATCGATAGACCCAGCGCGAGTAGGCCGTACGCGGCGATCCAGGTGAGGATCTGTTCAATCAGCGGTGCAAGCGACAAACTCATTGCACCTCCTGTACATGCCGAGCGATGACGGCCTGGATATCCTCCATCAGGCCGCGAGGGCCACGAGGATATCGCAGTTCGTGGGCCAGCACATCCAAGGGCTTGTGAATGTAGACCTCATTGTCACTGCCTGATTCACTCGAGGGTGATTCCTGGGACGCTAACGCGTCCAGTCCGAGTTCGTCAACGATCGCGGTAATCGGGATCCCTGAGCTATTCGCGATGTACTCGAGTGTCATCCAGGGGCGCACGTCGTCTAAACCGGTCGCGACAGGATTTTTGTGATAGGCCAGAATGATCTGTCGCAGACGGTCGATGACGGCCGGGTAATCGCCGGTTTCTGAACGTCCCAAGCCGAGTTCCTCGTTCAAATGCTTGACGTCAATATTGCGGCGGCGTTCGGTTGCGTTGACCCCCAACTCGGCATAGATGTATTCTTGGGGGACCGCGTACGCTGCGGCAATAAAATGGATCGTCATCCAAGGGTGAATGGCGTCGACGTCCGCGTCGCCGGTGTCAAAACCCTGATCTTGGATAAATCGCAATTGACGATACGATTCCAGCGTGCGACCGCCGAAGTAGAAAACCAAACCAATCCCTACAAGGATGAGGCTAAATTTAAGCAGTTTTTGCTTGGTAATGGTCATCTTCTTCGTTTCATTCGCGATTGAGAGTCACCGCCGAATCGACGCTCAGTGTTATCGAAATGAGCGTCCGATTTCCTCGTTGGGTTTTGCATGTCCAGCAAAGGCCCATCGGATGTTTAAATGGCGGTTGATGCTACGTAGCGGACGTCACCAGACGGTGGATCCACGCTCTGGCGAACGTTGCTACGACCGTTATGGCTCCGTCGGTCCTTAGCGTAGCATAAGCTGGTCGGCAGGACTCATTGGGTGAAATCCCATTGGCCACATCGGCAAACGCCGCGAAGCAATTTTCACAACCCGAATGCGTAAGCGAGGAAGTTGCGACATTGTCGTTTTTCCCGGCAAATCCTAACCCGACGCGTTAACGAGGGACCGAGAAAATAACGAGATTCCCTCGCTTACGCTTCGGGTTGTGATAAAAACGCAACTTCAAAGCTTTCGCGTCGGGTTGTGATGAGCTGGCAAAACACGACTCCGAAATGCTTCCTCGCGTTGGTCCGAACGGCTAATGCACCGAAATCCCCCTGCCTGCCTGCTCCGACGTATCTTGCTTGATTCGCGTTTTGGTTCTTTCGGTTACTTGCCAACGGTTGTTCGCATCAACACCAAATTGTCATGCACCAAACTCGATGACCAAATGAATTTTGCATCGGATTGGGGGTCGTCAAACAGAGCGGTGAAATTCGTGTACGCCGGTTTGTTTTCGACTCCAACAAAGTCATTGGTATAGGTGACGGCGTTTGGCCATTCGCTATCGTCGAAATCGGCAGAGGCCCAGCCTTCCGGCATCGGCCAGTGGGCTGCGAAGTAAGCGGTACCGTCTGCGGTGTCCTCGGTGCTGCACTTTGAGCTGTCCCGAATGGCTCCATTGAGTTCAAGGCATTCCTTGGTCTTGAGGGGTGCAGTGTAAAACGTTTGTGCTTTCCAGTTCGCGTCGGTGATCGAAACGGTTTCGCCGGCGGCGTCTTTGACAACTGCAACCAAGCCGGCGTCTCCCTGGTGAAACGGTGCACCTTTGAACTTTTCAAAGCCCAGTCCTAGTCGTTCCTCCCAATCGACGCCCATGATCGCAATGGTGAACGGTTGCTCGGCTTTGAAGCGAATAACGCTACTGTTAAACGGAGTCATCGGAACGGCATCGACCGCCAACAGTTTTCCGTTCACGTAGAACTCGAAATAGTTGTCGCCAAAAACGTAAGCCGTGAATGTCTCGTCGCCGCCTGCGTCGATCACCGGAACCGCTTCCAAATTAACCTCGGAAATTCCGGCTGGCTCAACCCCGTTTGCTTCGTTGTACAGGTCGGCCGCTTTGGTCGCCGATTGGAAATGTGTTTTGGCCGGCACCGTCCACTCCGTCCCATCTTCCGATTTGATCGTTCCAACATTTGCCGTACGTGGATTGTTTCCCTTCCATTGGAACAGCTTGACAATGTCCGACCGAGCCTCGCCCTGTGTGAACGAAGGCTGAACGGGGGTATCGTTCCGTTCTTGCGCGTCAGCTATTGGGTGGGTTACCGCGTTGATGGCGAGCAGAACTGTCGTCGCGATCGCAGTAGACAAAGTGTGACCATTCATGAAGGTTCCTCAGCGGACAAGTCGAAATATGCAGTGTTTTAGGTCGGTTCCGAGTTCACGGGATCAGGAATTCTGAGCACGTATCGGTAGAATGACCAAACAGTAGAAGCGACCGACGCCACGTCGGCCGTCCACCCACTCGCCGTTCGCACCTGCGGGAACATACTCAATCGGAAACGACGATGAATGGCAAAGACAAGATGGTCAACGGCGGAGCCATCGGACCGAGCGTCGTTTCGCAAAAAAAGAGGGAGGTCGCAAAAAAAAGGGGGACCGGGGGGCAATTTGGCTTCGGCTGAATTGCATCGACCTATTTCTTCTTCTGTTAGCGCCCTCGGGGGCGTGTGGTTGGCCATCCGAACACCGTTTTGTCAATGCAATATCAAAAGGAGATGATGGCGAGTTAATTCAGCAGTCTCGGTGATGTAGTAGAGAACATCGGTAGGACGAACCTGATTCTTCCCAAATGCCCTTCTTCCCAAATGCCCTTCTTCCCAAATGGTTGAGCTGCAGCGAAAATCATTCACATGATTGAACCGGTTCGCCAACAAATCGAACAGATTTTCCACGAAGCATCGCGACAGATCTTCGCTTCGCTGGCTCGTGCACTACATGATCTCGATTTGGCTGAAGACGCGATGCAGGAGGCATTCGCATTGGCGGCAGCGCAATGGCCGGTTGAGGGGATACCCGAGAATCCGGTCGCTTGGCTCATCACGACCGGGCGATTCAAGGCGATTGACTCGATACGCCGGCGCGAAAAGCTTCAACAGATCAGCACCGAGATCGCCGAACGAATGCAACAGGTCGCTGGTGCAAATGATTCGCATGCAGCAACCGATATCAAAGATGACCGATTGCGACTGATCTTCACCTGCTGTCACCCCGCGATCGACTTGAAGGTGCAAGTTCCTCTGACGCTTCGCGAAGTGTGTGGTTTAACGACTGACGAGATCGCTCGAGCGTTCCTGACCACGCCATCCACAATGGCTCAGCGAATCGTTCGTGGCAAAGCGAAGATTCGTGATGCAGCGATTCCGTTTGTCATTCCTGATCTCTCTGAGCTTCCCGAGCGTCTTGATTCGGTGCTGTCGGTGATCTATCTGATCTTCAACGAAGGCTACTCGGCGTCGAGTGGTGATTCGATCACGCGAGCCGACTTGTCGAGTGAGGCGATTCGGCTGTGCCGGCTCGTGCTTCCGTTGATGGAAGACGCCGAAGTGATGGGACTGTTGGCACTGATGCTGCTTCATGAATCGCGTCGCGAAACACGTCAGACTCGCGATGGCGACATCGTCCTGCTCGAGGACCAGGACCGGACCCGCTGGGACCGAGACTTGATTTCCGAGGGCCAGCGGTTGATCGAGCGGTCGCTCGCTTCACGTCGGTTTGGTTTCTATACGATCCAAGCAGCAATCTCGGCCGTTCATGCTGACGCCGCGACTGCAAACGATACGGATTGGGATCAGATCGTATCACTGTATGACGTGCTGTTTCGGATTGAACCAACGTCGGTCATCCAGCTCAACCGAGCCGTGGCCGTGGCGATGCGAGATGGGGCCGAATCCGGGCTGACGATCATTCAAACGATTCTGGATCGCGGTGACCTGCTAGGCTACTCGCTCGCCCATTCCGCTCGCGGTGAGCTTCTTCGGCGAGTCGGTCGCACTGCGGATGCGATCGAAGCTTTTGAAACAGCGATGGCGCTTACCGAGCAGGCGTCGGAGAAACGTTTCCTGCAAGAGAAACTTCGGAAATTGCGGGCGTTTTGAATTCGGATTCATGCCCACGCAAAAATCTTTGAAAAATCATCAATCGGCTGTCGATTCTGCCGTCCGCCATTCGACTCCATGGTACGAAGCCGAAAAAACACGCGATTTCCCGAGATCAACATGAAATTCATTTGCCTTGGTTATTCCGACCATTCTAAGTTCGCAGCGATGACGGAGGCCGAAATGGATGCGTTGATAGAGGAATGCTTTGCCTATGACGACGTTTTGCGCCAAGGGGGGCACTTCGTTGGCGGAGAAGCGTTGCAGACCGCCGATCAAGCGGTCACGTTGCGGCATCGAAACGGGAAAGCCGAAGCGACGGATGGGCCGTTCGCGGAAACCAAAGAGCAACTCGGCGGCATCTTGATTCTCGAAGCCGACGACATGCCGCACGCCGTGGAGCTGATGTCCAAGCATCCAGGAGTCAAAGTGGGACCGTTTGAGATTCGCCCTGCCGACGAAACAATCAACGCGATGGTCGAAGCACGAAATCAGTTAACCAAATAACCTTAGTCAAGATGAGGAGCTGAAAACAATGAGAGTCATGGTCATCGTAAAAGCGTCACCGAGTTCGGAGGCGGGCGAGTTACCCAGCGCCGAGCTGCTCGAGGCAATGGGGAAATACAACGAGGAACTCGTCAAAGCCGGCATCATGAAATCCGGCGACGGGCTAAAACCGAGCTCGACGGGATTGCGAGTGCGATTCCGTGGCAACGAGCGGATCGTTACCGACGGCCCGTTCGCGGAAACGTCCGAGTTGATCGCTGGTTACTGGTTGTGGGAGGTCGCATCGATGGACGAAGCGGTCGAGTGGGTGAAGCGATGTCCCAATCCGATGAAGGAAGAGTCGGACATCGAGATTCGCAAGTTCTATGAAATGGAAGATTTTGCGGCCAGCGATCCTGATGGTAAGGTCGCAGCGCACGAAGACGAACTGCGGACCTCCGTCGCGATGCAGGACAGCACGCTCGCTCCGTATTTGTTTTTCGCAGGCCGCTGTGACGAAGCTCTTGAGTTTTACAAACATGCTCTTGGAGCAACTGTCGTGATGCTGATGCGTTATAACGAGAGTCCGGATGCAACGCCCGAGGGCATGCTGCAAAAAGGATTCGAAAACAAAGTCATGCACGCAACCGTCCAGATCGGCAGGTTGACTGTGATGTGTTCCGACGGGTGCAGTGACAAATCAACGTTTGATGGGTTCCGGCTGGCTCTTTCGCTTCCGTCGAAAGAGAGCTGTACTGGCGTGTTTAATTCGCTTGCCGAGGGGGGTAAAATCGACATGCCGCTCTGCAAAACGTTCTGGTCGCCGCTGTATGGAATGGTCACAGACAAGTTTGGCGTGGGCTGGATGGTGATGGTGCCCGGCGAACAGTCTTGCGTCTGAATGGAAAGACAAGAAACAACGAACGAGAACAAAAGGGAATAACGAAGATGCGACAAGCGATCACGCCTTGCCTATGGTTTAACGACAACGTCGATCAGGCGGCGGAGTTTTATACGTCGGTGTTTGACGATTCGAGAATCCTGCATAAAATGATTGCCCATGACGATTGGCCGGGCGGTAAGGCAGGCGACGTCATCCTCGTTGAGTTTGAACTGAAGGGCCAATCCTATCAGGCACTTGGCGGCGGTCCGAGCGAGCCGTTCAATGATCGTGTTTCGCTTTCGGTCACTTGCAAAGACCAAGCGGAAGTCGACCGCTACTGGGATGCACTTACGGCCGATGGGGGTGAGCCGATCATGTGTGGCTGGCTCAAGGACAAGTTCGGCATGCGATGGCAAATTGTACCCGAAGAATTTTATGACTTGGTCAACGGCGATGACGCTGAAAAGTCACGACGCGTGATGCAAGCGATGATGCAAATGGTGAAGCTGGATATCGCGAAACTGAAACAATCTTATCAAGGATAAAAATGAACAGTACTAAAAAACTGCGTACAATCGGTTGGGGATTAAGTGTCCTCATCTCACTGTTTTTGATACTCGCAAGTGCAAGTGGCAAGTTTACATCGTGGGAAGGCAAGGCAGAAATGTTTGCCAAGTTGGGATGGGACAAGGACGTTATGTTCAAGATTGGTATCGTCGAGGTTGGTATCGCGGTTCTATTCTTGGTTCCTCGCACCGCATTCATTGCCACGATCCTGCTCTCGGCCTACCTGGGTGGGGCGACGGCAACGCATGTCCGCGTGGGGGAAGCGTTCTTCGTTCCGATCGTCTTGGGTGTCCTTGCTTGGATCGCTCTTGGACTGCGGCAACCTGACATCTTCCGTCTTGCCATTGGCAAACCAAACCAACGAACCGAGACCGAGGCCTGAAATGAAATACATGCTGCTAATCTACGCACGGGAAGACTGCTGGACGGAAGACGAACGCAAGGAGTGCATGATCGAGTCGATGGCAATCTGCAAAGAATTGGAAGCCGAAGGCAAGTGGATCGCTTCGTCGCCGCTACACTCTGTCGAGACAGCGACAAGCGTCCGAGTCCGCGAGGGGCGAAGGCAAATCACCGATGGTCCCTTTGCAGAAACCACCGAGCAACTAGGAGGCTACTACTTGATCGACGTTGAGAATCTCGACGAAGCCATCGCCATCGCCGCCAGGATTCCCCCCGCCAAAAAGGGGACCGTAGAGATTCGTCCCGTCTTCCCGCTGCCAGAGTTGGCACAATAGATACCAATCTGGGAAATACCGAAAGTCCGATTCGTGACGAACACATCGCAGCGATCATGCAAGGTGATATGCGAAACGATAGACCGCTGATTGGTCTTCACCAAAGGTTCAGCGAGTCGGCACGCCAATCGGAGAGGCGCTCAGCAGATGAACGAGAACGTTGCTGCGACTAGGTGACGCTACTTGATCGGCGGCGTCGCATCCTGATATCTCGGATTATATCGGCAGTGAGCAGTCGTGACCGACTAGGGGTTTTTATGCGAGGATCTCAGCATGGGGCAATCCCGCGCGAAGCGTTTCGACTCCTTTCGAGGTGATCTGCGTGTCGGCGACGTCGATGTAGTTCAGCGTCATGCCAACTAGCGTGGGAACCGAGGCGTCGGTGACTTGCGTCCCGCACAGGTTCAGTCGAGTGAGTTTAGGGAGCTGTGCGATCATCTCGATCGCGTGATCCGAAATACCGGTCTTCCAGAAACTGATTCCTTCCAGATTCGAAAGCGGCAACAGCGCTTCGACGTCGGCGTCGGAGACCTCCACTTGGTTGAAGTTGATATCGACGATGTCCTCGTTGGGAATCTTTTGCCGACTTCGAAAAGCTTCACCAAGGAACGTGAAGCGAACTCCTCGGTCCGTCAAGGCAATCAACGCGGAATCCATCGAACATCTCTCCGTCGCGAATCATCAGGATCGGTAGCCCACCAAGAAGACAACGTCTCCTCGGCGGGCCTTTCACGGCTTGTGTATCGTAACTTCTATTTGCAACTCCCATGCCACTTCTTACGAACGAATCTCGTCCTTCGTCGATCGGCTTCCGCTGCCGAGTCGGTCTGACGGGTTTGAATTGTAGCCACCGTCGCCAGACGGTGGACGCCATGATCGGAGCTCTGGCTAGCGGCATTGCGGGCGGAATGTTCCGGCGGGCTATTGCCGCCCCGATGGTCTCTGGCCGCCGCGTCCGCTTGGCCTCGCTCCCGCTCCCATTCCGCCCTGACCTCGCTGACGTGCACCGCCACGACCGCCCGGGAAATGACTACGCCCGTTGACCATGCCAGCCGATTCATCTTCGTCCAGCCAGACGGTGAATTCCTGCCCGACCGACTTACACCAGCCCTTTTCTTTGTTACATGCAAAGTACTGAATCTTTACCGTAATCGGTTCGTCCGCGTTCCAGTCTTTCACGTTGACCAAGAACTCGCGGGGCTCATCGTCCGATTCGACTTCCAATCGTTTGGCTTGCCCCGTGGCGGGTGAGACCGTTGCATCTTCGGCAACGATTTTGTACTCCGGTGGACTGGCCAGGTTATTCCAACTGGCTCCCAACACGGGGTCTTGGCGAAAGCCAAGGTACAATGTTCCCGTTCCGGTCTCGATCAGTCGTTGGTCCGCTTCGGGCCGAAGTTTGACATAACGGTTGGACGGATTGAAATCGTTTGACCGCAACGCGGCGACGGGATTGCTTTTGCCGCCCGATTCGACACGCAGCGGAATTGCTTTTCCTTCCACACTCACTCGCTCCAACAGCATTTTACTTTTGGGGGTGAGGTGACGTTCGAAACGCGGAAGGTTCAAGGCTTCGACGGTGGTCAGTGTTTCCGGCTTGCCGACCAAAGTTTCCAGCGACTCACGAAGGCTTGAACCGCGTCCCCACGAATTGCGATGCACTACTTTGCCTGATTGGTCGAACACGAACTGAGAATTCGGGGTCAACACGAAATAGGTTTTCAACTGGTTGTCAATCGGATCGGTTAGCCACGGAATTTTGGTTTGCAAGAGCTCCTTGGCATGATCGACTTGAGCAAATCGGTCCTCGATCGAAGACGGTTGAACGAAACCCCAGTTCTCTGGATGGGTCAGCGATTGGTACAGGAAGTAGAAGTCAATATCTCGGTTTTTGAAGTCGCGAGCGACCGCCTCGATCTCGGGGTAGGAATTGCGGAATTCGGGACATGTCAAACAGCCACCGACGATCACCGTGTACTTCGACTTGAAGATGCGATTCACGGGCACCAACTCTCGATCGACGTTGTAGACCTGCAGGTCCTCAGGCAGTTCGGAACCAATGGGAAATTTTTCGTTGAATTCGGTGTCACGCGGACGAACGCGATCACGAGGTCGGCCGCCCTGGGATGCTTGTCCAGCCCCTTGTCCACGTCCTTGACCCAGACGCCCCTGATCTGAGCGACCCTGTCCCGCGCCACGTGAACCTTGGCGAAATCCTGGAGCGTCTTGCGTCTGGTCCTGCGGAGCTTGTGCCTGTAACGCGCCGGAAATCAACACGAAGGCAATCAAAGTCGCGAAGCGGCAGAGGGATTGAAGCATGGAACGTTTCATGGACGAGCTCGTTGTTTCAGGAGAGAAGGGTTCACCGTCTAAAACCCCACCGCGACACCGCTTCTACAAGAAAACCGAAAATAAAGTTTGGCAAAAGACTTTTAAGCGTCGCTAGCGAACCGAATGATTCACTTCCACATCAACGCGCTGCGATCAAGTCCACTGCCTGCTGCTATACTTCGGTGAAGGCTCGCTTGTTCGCAGCATCCTCTCGGCGTAGACTTTCAAGTACCCCTCACATTATTTGAAACTTCAGCGAGGACGGTATGGCTTCCGGGTTCACAGTGAAGCATTTCAAGGTTCTTGGTTCTGCGGATGACGGGATTACGGTGCATCAGTGGGAGTCGGGCGAACACACTTGGCCGAATCACTCCCACCCTGAATACAAACTGGGCGTTTCCGAAGGCGGGACGGGGACGTTTTTCTATCGTGGCCAGCGATACTTCACCGGACCGGGGAAACTGCTTGTCATCCACCCCAATGAAGTGCATTCATGCACGGCTACAGGGGCGTGGCGTTATCTCTATGCTGACCCGAACGTCGTCGCCAATATCGTCAGGACGTTTGACCGCAACGGCGATATCGAACCTTTGTTGCTGCCTCCGGTCATCGACGACACTCAACTTGTCGAACTCGTTTTGCGGGCTCACCGGGCGATGGATGACGGAGATTCGCAGTTGGATCAGGAATCCGCCTTCTATGATGCCATCAGCGAGCTTTTAGTGCGGCACGCATCGTTGTCGGACATTCCGAAACAGCAGGGACGCGTGAACATTCGCCGGGTCCAGGAAAGTTTGGAAGCGAGATTCCGCGAGAATGTCTCGCTTCACGAACTCGCGCAATTGGCCGGGACCTCGGCCCCGTATCTAAGCCGCGTCTTCTCCAAAGAGGTCGGCATGCTCATCCAGCACTATCTCTCTCAAATCCGAGTGCGTCGTGCGCAGCAGATGTTGAAGGCCGGCGAGACGCTGGCTAATGTCGCCTACGCCGCCGGTTTCACGGACCAATCCCACTTCACACGACATTTCAAACGTTTCATTGGGGTGGCACCGGGAACATATTCCAAGGCAGTGAATTCAACCGGCACCCCCTGACCTCCCGGTCGCTCCGCTAAGAAAGCCACCCGTTTAGTGCCAACGTCGGCAACCCAGGACACAATCCGCAGGTTCGGAGCTCGCGTCATTCCTTGCGGTCAATTCTTTTGATGGCGCGCAAAATCGTTCAAGAAGTGTCCTGGGTACCTCCCTAAACTCATGACGTTGAGGGACTACATGTCATGCGACATTCAATGGAATCACTCCGGTGCAAATCAATCCCGTCGCGACTGGCTGATTGGACTTGGACGAGAAAAGTAGAGAACTCTTTTACAACCCCCATAGGATTAAGAATACGATGAACTTGGAAATGAACAACAAAACCGCCTTGGTCACTGCATCGACTGGCGGAATCGGCTTGGCTATCGCGACTCGCTTGGCTGCCGAAGGGGCAAGGACAATTGTGAACGGACGCCGCGAAGAGAGCGTCGACAAGGCCATTGAAAAAATTCGTGAGCGTCAACCGAAGGCCGACTTGATCGGGTTGGTATCCGACAACGGGACGGCTGAAGGCGTCGCACGAACCATCGCCGAACATCCGCAGATTGATATCCTCGTCAACAATCTAGGCATCTTCGAGGCAGTCGATTTCTTTGACTTGACTGACGAAGCTTGGCAGCACATCTTCGATGTCAACGTGATGAGCGGTGTGCGTCTTGCACGGTATTACCTCAAGAAAATGCTGGAGCAAAACTCGGGACGCATCATTTTCATCAGCAGCGAATCCGGCGTCGTGCCTGCTCCTGAAATGCCTCACTACGCGATGACGAAGACAGCACAACTGGCCGTCTCGCGTAGTCTGGCTCAATTGACCAAAGGAAGCTCCGTTACCGTGAACACCGTGATGCCGGGTTCGACGTTGACCCCGGGCGTAAAGGAATTCGTCAGCAATCTGTTTCCGGATGAGCCATACGAATCGGCCGAAAAACGATTCATGGCAGACAATCGGCCGACCTCGTTGATTCAGAGATTGATCGAACCAGAAGAGATTGCCAACATGGTTGCGTTTGTTGCCAGCCCACTCGCATCGGCGATCAACGGAGCACCAATACGAGTCGACGGAGGTCTCATTCCAACGATTGCGTGAAGTGATGTGAACGATGCAGAAGAATCGGTTGGCAAGGAAAACTTTTGATTGACCGCGTAACGTAGCGGACGAGGTAACGAGTCCTTGTTTTGGCAGAGAATGAGCGGGACTCGTCGCCTCGTCCACTACGACATAACAAACTTGAGTGAGTCCAACTTACGATGACGCGTCAAGCCACTTGTACATCACGTGGGCATCGACGTAGCCTAGCTTGGTGTGTCGAAATGCCTTGGGCAGCGTGCCGACAATCTCAAACCCATGACGTTGCCATAGCTTCACGGCACTCTTGTTCGTCGAGATAACAAGGTTGTACTGCATCGCTTTGAATCCGCGAGCGACCGCTTCGGTTTGAGAGTGTTCGCACATCGTCGACGCAACGCCCCTGCCGCGAGCCGCTTCGCCGACGACGTACCCGCAGTTAGCGACGTGGGCTCCAAGTTCGACTTGGTTGGGTTTGAGGTAGTAAGTGCCCAGCACCTCGCCGCGGTCGCCCACCGCAACGAACGTTGCGGCGGGCACGTCAATCCACACCACGCGAGCTTCCGCCTCTGTGATGTTCGGCGAATACGGATAGGTTTCGCCTGCCCGAAAGATGGGCTCAAGAATTTGCCAAACGGACCGCCAGTCCTCGGGCTGAAAGAGTCGCAGCGTTGTCATGAGCCTTCTCCAGTCATTCGCTTGCTTGTTCACTTGCTGCTGACTTTTGACGTTCAGCGATTAAATCCATCGCGTGCTCTTCGCCCCATTTCTTGAGTGACTTCAAGACCGGCTTGAGCGACTTGCCTTCTGCGGTCAGTTCGTATTCGACTCGCGGCGGCACTTCGGTATAGACGATTCGGTTGACCAAACCGCTGGCTTCAAGTTCGCGAAGCTGCTTGGTCAACATCCGCTGGGTGACGCAACCGACCTTCCGCTTGAGCTCACTGAAGCGAAGCCGGCCATCGAGCAAATAGTAAAGCACGATGCCTTTCCACTTGCCGCCAATCAACTCGAGTGTCGCTTCCACCGGACAAGCGGGCAGCGCGTAACTGGTGTGCCGAGTTTTACTGGTGGTATCCATTTTGTGCCTACATCCCCTAAATGTGCGTACTTGTTCGCTTAGTTCGTACTCGTATTATGTACGAAACAAGTGCAATGGGAAATATCGATCTTCGTAGTGGACGAGGCAACGAGTCCCTTTTTTGGCAGAGATCCGTAGTGGACGAGGCAACGAGTCCCTGTTTTGCTTGAGAATGGAAAGGACACGTGACCTCGTCCACTACGTTGCATGAGGGAGGACTTATGAACAAACGAGATCATCTTAGGCGACTCGAGCGAAAGCATTATCAAGGCGATGCGATTGTTCACTGGACTCTCACCATGGTCGACCGAAAGCGGGGATGGCTATCTGCAATGTTCCTGTATCGCTTTCGCGAATTGCTGACGCATACTCTGTTCCGATATGGGCTAGCGAGTCCGTTGTTTTGCCTAATGCCCGATCATATTCACATGGTATGGATGGGGCTTTGCGATGGGAGCGATCAGCTCAATGCAATGAAACACTTCCGTCCGAGATGCAACGAATCACTGGAAAGGATCGGTTTTGACATTCAGGACCAGGCTTTCGATCACGTCTTTACCGACGAAGAGCGTCGAGATACCGAATTCCGAAATGTTTGCCAGTACATCGCCAGAAATCCTGAGCGCGCAGGACTTGTCGAGCCCGATGCGTTTGCTTCGTACAGATTCACCGGATGTCTAGTGCCTGGATACCCCGAACTGCGTCCGTTTGTTGCGGATTATTGGGATCGCTTCGACAAGGTCATGTCCTTCCTACGGAAAGATGGCCTGATGAGAACGTAGAAGTTATTCGCGTAGTGGACGAGGCAACGAGTCCCCGGCGCGGAGTAGGTGAGTTCCAATCGGAATAGACAACACAACAAGAACATTTTGGGTCGCGAAACTGGGTTGTTCCTGGGACTCGTAGCCTCGTCCACTACCAAAAACACTCGTCCACTACCTAACCAGGAGAGAAAAGATGAAAGCGATGCTTATCAACGCCTATGGCGAAAATGCGACTTTTGAAGCTGCGGATGTCGCGAAACCCGAAGTGAAGGCCGGCCACGTGTTGGTCAAGATCGCCGCATCGAGCGTGAACACGGTCGACACGATGATCCGCAAGATGGGCAAGGATTTGCCGTTGTCGCCCGATGTGCCTGCGATCTTGGGAATGGATTTTGCCGGGACCATCGAGGCCGTTGGCGATGGCGTGACAGACTACTCCGTTGGCGATGATGTCTACGGATGTGCCGGCGGGCTGGCCGACTTGCCAGGCACGCTAACCGAGTACATGGTCGCCGATAGCAAGTTGATCGCTCACAAGCCAAAAAATTTGTCGATGCGTGAAGCCGCTGCCTTGCCGTTAGTCGCGATCACGGCCTACGAAGGCTTGATTCGCGCGGGGATCAAACAAGGCCAAAAAGTTCTCGTGCATGGCGGCTCGGGCGGAGTGGGCCATGTCGCGTTGCAGCTAGCCAAACACTGGGGCGCCGAAGTCTACTCGACCGGTGGCGGCGAGAAACAACTTGCACTGATCCAGCAGCTAGGTGCCACCGGTATCAACTACAAAACGGAAACCGTGCAGCAGTACGTGGCCAAGCACACCGGCGGTGCCGGGTTCGATATCGTGTTCGACTCGGTTGGCGGCGGAAATCTGACCAAATCGTTCGAAGCCGCTGCACTGAACGGGCAAGTCGCCACGACCGTTTCGATGTGCGAATTGGATCTGACTCCAGCTCATTTCAAGGGTTTGTCGTTACACGTCGTCTTCATGCTGATTCCGATGCTGCACAACTTCCGGCGAGAAACGCACGCAGAGATCCTCCGCGACCTAGCTCAGATTTGCGAGTCGGGCGGACTCAAGCCTGTCCTGGATGATGAAAAATTCTCGCTCGAACAAGTCGGACAAGCATATGCTCGTTTG
Organism: Novipirellula sp.; assembly: GCF_041583735.1. Lineage (NCBI taxonomy): Bacteria > Pseudomonadati > Planctomycetota > Planctomycetia > Pirellulales > Pirellulaceae > Novipirellula > Novipirellula sp. Next base: position 476 of record NZ_JBFHFD010000136.1, on the reverse strand, counting down.
GAGAGCGGAAAAGCGATGGGCAAAGTGGTTGTTGACAACCCGTAACGCAGGCTGCCAGCCTGCAAATCGTAAAACAGTTATCGCAACTGTTCAGGAAGTTCTGCCGTTCTCGGAACAGTTGAGACAACGATTCAAATTGGAGAGATCGATGAAAACAATTCTGCTCACTGGCGCAACCGACGGCATTGGGCTGGCGACCGCAAAGATGTTGATATCACTTGGACATCTAGTCTTGTTGCACGGTCGTAATCGGGAAAAACTTGACCAGGTCATCGAATCGCTTGGCTCAACGTACCCTGACGCCAAAGTCAACGGCTTCGTCGCCGATCTCTCCAGCATGACCGAAGTGGAATCGCTTGCGAAATCTGTTTTGGAACGATACGACCGCCTTGATGTCCTTATCAATAACGCGGGCGTTTTCAAAGTGTCCGACTCCATGACCGCGGAAAAACTCGATGTGCGTTTCGTCGTCAATG
>NZ_JBFHFD010000135.1:0-16015 GCF_041583735.1 Novipirellula sp. | reverse complement strand
TGCATCATTGAACAAACCATTGGTTGGCTGAAGGAGTGTCGTCGTGTCGCCACTCGCTATGAGAAGCTCGCACGAAACTTTCTTGCAATGGTGAAACTATCGATGATCGGTCGCTATCTTCGAATCATCGCCCCATGGAATCCCGCAATTTAAGGTTTTCAGACAGAGCCTAGCAGTTGCCCTCATTGTAAGGCCAAAATGATGAGCAATCATCGCGCACGACGTAGGTTAGAAGTCTAGCCAACTTCTGCCGTTGCTCTTCTGTGAAGTTAGGTTCGTCCAATCGGGTGGCGTTTGACTTTCGGTAAATATCTCGCTCCTCGTTAACCAACTGCTTTATTCGTGACATTTCTGGATCTGCATCCGTGATCCAGCGAACCAAGGACGCGAGCGTTTCCGTTTCATCATGTTTCAGTGACGCGAAATTTAAAAACATTAGCGATTTCCCAAGAATGCCCTCCCTTTGTACAGACTTCCAAGTTGCGTAAAAATTAACCAGCCATGGTGCAACAAAATCAACAAGAAAATCAAGTTGCCTCTCAACTGACCATTGGCGAAAATCTGGATTAACCTTGACGAATGGCCATCGAAGTGATTCAGTAAGCAAATGTCGCCTAAAGGAGAGTAAAGTGTCATCCAGTCGCCGAAAGGTCACAATTACGTGGGCTCGGTATCTCTGCAAATACTCCACGTTTCCTTCCGTGCCTAGCGTGTGCTGCTGAACAACCAAGTCGACATTGCCTTTGGTAATTAGGCTAGGACGATACAAGTCAAATTCGCAGCCACCGGGAAGATCGGAAATATGCCCCCATTCAGAATCAAAATACTCTGCCAGCTTTTTCGATAAATAGGTGCTGCCGGACTTAGGCATTGCTGCGATGAATACAAACTTGCGATCGCTGGAAGACGAAACAACTCGTGATTCGGCTTGATCCAATAGCCCACTTATATCGCGACAAAGCAAGATACGGATTGAGTTTCTTAAATCTTTTAGCATTACGAACTTGTATATTGTAGTGCCTTGTCCGATGCCGAAGTGACGGATTGGCCAGGGAAAACGAGTCGGCGGACTTGGTCCCAAGTCCCTCTCGCGAAAAAATAGGTAATGATAATATAAAGTAACGCCCCCACACAGATTGAGATGCACAGACCGTTGTCAATCATGCCCACGAATTGAGATTGAATTAACGCGGCGACAATGCTGCACATCATCGCAGAAAAGAGCAGAAGCACTAAGTCAGTAAGAAGCCTTAAGTAACTCATAGTTTCGATCAAGCGACTAACTAGATAGACATTGCAGAAAAAGAGTGGTATTGATGCAACGGCGTAGGACACAGCAACACCAACCGCTCCAAACTGAATGCCAGCAATAAAGCTAGCTATACGCAACAGCGAAACAAGGACAGAGAGTTTTAGCATTAGGTCAGGTCTTCCTTTCGCTAAAAACACTTGTCCGGCAGTGCTTCCAACCGACTGGATTGCGCCGATGAACGCAAGGATCTGTATAAGAGGTACCGCAGGAAGCCATTTCTCACCCAGGACAACGACAACTAAAGGTGTGGCTAAAAAGGCCAGCATCGCCATCATGGGGAATGTTACTAATGCAATTGCGTTGCAAGTTCTTCGATAAATGTCGGCAAGTCGCGTTTCATCTGTAACAGTGGCCAGCATTGGAAACAGCACTCTTGTAACGACTGCAGTGACCGAATCACGAGGCAGTAACATCAGCTTGTAGGCCAATGAGTAGTAGCCCAACGCGATGGGGCCCAAAAATATGCCGATTATCAAGTTGTCGGCGTTACGAGAAAAATAGTTAAATATATTGAAACCTGTCAAATTCAGACCGAACTTCAAACACGCTTGTAACCGCGCAGTATCCAGAGTGAAACGCGGACGAAATGATTCAACGATATTCAACAACACAAGATTCGCGATAGTCATCGCTAAAGAAGCGAGCACCAACGACCACACTCCCAATCCTGCTAATGCACAACCAACACCTGTAATTCCCGACGCCGCGACGCCACCAATTTCGCGAATTGCAAGCTTTTTGAATTCCAGACGTTTCTGCAGTAGTGCCGACGGAATAGTTGCAAACGAATTCAGAAGAATATTAAGGGAGAGAACTGCAACAATCGGGGTCACTCGAACATCTTGATATACCCAGGCAACCAACGGTGAGGCTGCCATTAGGAACGCCGTAATCAAACAACAAAACCCGAGATTCACCCAAAACAAGGTTGAAAGCAGTGCGTGATCTACGTCATCCCTCTGGATGATGGCGGCATTAAAGCCGAGATTTTTAAGGGTGCTGGCAAAGCCAGTAACTACAGTCGCCATGCCGATCAGCCCAAAATACTCCGGCGCGAGCAGACGAGCGAGCAACAGTGAGACGGCGAACTGAACCGCTTGGGCACCGTACTTCGACGCTGCACTCCAACGCACCGCGCTCACCGCACACGGTTCTGATTTTGACTGGTCGCTCATTTTTTCAGTAAGTTAGCTAAAAACTGCTGGTTGTTTTGCCAATTGGTTCGCATACAGGTTTGTGTTTATTTGCCGAACCAAAGCAGTCGCCTCAATTGTTCGAACGTGAATAGCAAAATACGCTCAATAATCTAGGCACTGCGATACATCGCACGAAAGTGATACTAAAGCGATAATGTTCAATTCATAAGACGCTGCAGCTTGCGCGGACTCCGTCCACTTGGGTGACAGTAGGAACTTGAAAACCGTTCGCGTCAAAATGTAGTGGGATAAATGCTTGAAGCCTATCTTGCGGACGATGAGGTTACGAAACGGCGTCCAAGGGACTGGTTGCGACGCGACGTGTACGCACCGACTCGATCACGTGGTCCATGCGACCAAAGGGAACGCGGTCAAGCATTCGTCCGAGCCGACGCTCGGTTTTGCCGACATTGACGTAGTGCCGAAACTTACTCTTCACGGGCACGCGTTTGACGCGTGGTTGCTGCGGGTCGATTTCCCAGGGATGAATGTAGAACATCGCCGGACGACCTTCGCGGCGCACCGCCTTGATCGCTTTGAGCGTCAACGACAATGGGAACAACCGAAAGTAGCCGCCACCGATCGGGATTGACATTCGGCCTTTGGTCCACGCCGACGGCGGGAACTCGCAGATCGTGCCGTGTGCGGTCGTCAAATCATGGATCTCTTTTTGGGCATCGGGCATGCCATAGCGATCGTGACCGCTGATCGGAAAAATACTGCTGTCGACCGTGAATCCATTCTCGGCCAACACGTCGAGCGCCCAGAGTGATTTTTCGGTGATCGAAAAACTCGGCGCTCGGTACGCGGTGACCTCGATGCCACAAGCGTTGGCGATCGCATCGCGGCTGTCGTTGATGTCTTTGGCGAATGCTTCGGGGGTCAGCTCGTAGACCAATTGGTGCCAATAGCCGTGCGAGGCGATTTCGTGACCGGCGGTGGCGATCCGTTTGACCAATTCGGGATAGCGTTCGGCGACCCAGCCGAGGATGAAGAAGGTGCCGCGGACTTGATGCGTGTCGAACAGTGAGAGTAGCCGATCGGTATTGGCTTCGACCCGGCACTCGTGATCGTCCCACGTCGAACGGCAAACGCGATCGCTGAAGGCGGAGACATGGAAATAGTCTTCGACGTCAACCGTCAGGGCGTTTGGAATATGTTCGGAAAGGGGCATCATGTAGTGCAGGCTGCTAGCCTGCGAATCCGTGGGGTAGGCTTGCAGCCTGCCGTCGGTCGGGGGTTGTTTTGGGGGATCTTTAAGACGTTGTGATCGCGGAGCGATCAACGACGATGAATGTGGGATAGGCTTCTAGCCTGTCATCGGTCAGGGGTTATTGCCGGAGGGATCTTTAGCAAGATCCACTACGGGGTTTGTCGATGATGGAGGGGACGGACGAAACTCTTCGCGAGTCTCGCTACCTGTCGCGGCTCAATGAGAGCGGAGCGAACTGTGGGGCAGGGGAAGGATTGGCAAAAAAATGGGGGGCAAAAAGATAAACGGAAAGGGAAGTAGCGAATGGATGTGGGATAGGCTGCCAGCCTGTCGTCGGTCCGGGGTTGTTGCTTGAGGGAACTTTAGCAAGATCCAAGACGTTGTGATCGCGGAGCGATCAACGACGATGGATGTGGGGTAGGCTTGTAGCCTGCCATCGGTCGAGGACTGTTGCCAAGGGGATCTTTAGCAAGATCCACTACGGGGTTTGGTGATGAAGGGGGTGGAATAGAAAATCGTTGTGATCGCGGAGCGATCAACGACACTGGGGGCGATCAACGACTTTACTTGGGGCGGCGGCGTGGGGGGGAATCGGGGTGAAGCGAGATCCGTTTGCTGGTGGCGGCGTAAACCAGTTCTCGATCGGCTTTGGATTCGGACCAATGGGAATCGTCACCTCCATCGTAACAGACGCCATCGAAACAATCGGTCGAATCAAGCCGCTCTCGCAGCACGTCGCGGCGACACAGTCCCATCATCTTCATGACCACTTCGCCCTTGACCCCCACCATCCGCAGTGCGGTGGCAGCCATCATTCGCAAGTCCAACCACCAGCTGGCTTCTTCGATGTAACGCAGATCGAGAATCTGTTTGCGTCGTACGTCGTCGATTGTTTCATCGGGCGGCAAATTGACTTGCGCCAATCCCGTGACGCCTGGTTTGACGGTATTGCGGTGGTAGTAGTTATCAATCTGCTCGGCCAATGACTCACAGATTTCGGGACGCTCGGGACGAGGACCGACCAGCGACATTTCGCCCGAGGCAACGTTCCACAATTGAGGCAACTCGTCGAGATGTAACTTACGTAGGATTTTGCCGAGCCAGGTCACACGACTGTCGTGCCTGACGCACCAGACGGGCTGCCCCGGTTTCTCGGCGTTTTTGACCATCGAGCGAAGCTTGATGATTTCAAAAGTCTTGCCGTTCAGTCCGACACGGGTTTGACGGTAGAGACCGGGACCGGGAGAGGTCAGTTTGACCAGAAAAATCAAAACGAGCACTAAGGGCGAGGTCAACACCAACAAGACGCCACCCAGACACCGATCAAACGCGTACTTGCGACGAAGAAACATAGCATGACTCTCTGGCATTGGAAATTGCGATTCGTCATGGACCGGGCGATGGGCTTCATCGCGTCGTCTCCCCAACGAACCGTTCGTACATGGCACGGAGTTGTCGGCATTGCGACGCCGAAAAAGTTGCATTGAACTCATTACTGAATCACTCGCTCGACCGAGGGTAGAAACGCTTCGAGAAAATCGCGACAAGGACGCTGCGATTCGTTGCCGACCGGGCCGGCGACTTGAATTTTGTAAAGACTTTCGGTCATCCAGACCCGCGGGTACTTGCTGGCGGCAAACGCACCACCGTCACTCCACCCGTACCACACATCAAGACTCGCATCCGCCTCTGCACGTTGTGCAAACTGTGCCGACCACATACGATGCTCCTCCTGCGAGGTTGTAATTTTTTCGACTCGCGTCTGCCCCACTTGCTTGGTTCCCGCCGAGCTGTAACAAACTTCGGGGGTATGCACGGCAATCGGACCCCGTGGACCAAACAGGACTGCGACAGTGACCATCGCATTGTTTTTTTCGTTGTGATACAGCCGGACTTGCGATCCGTAGCAACGCAACATTTTCGCAGCGCCCTCATCGAGGGGCGTTGATTCGGTCAACACCCAATCGCCCATTCGCTCGGGTAACTCGGCGAGTTGATCACCTTGAGCTCGCAAATCAATCGGACGTGACCAGCGACCATCCAAATAACCATGCACCACACCCGATAACAGTGTCAATGCGACCGCGATGGCAACCGGAATTCGGCGACTTGCGATCCCCGCAGCAGCACCAGAGCCCTTGTCCGCGATTGGGCCTTTGCTGGCAGCCCTAGCATCGATATTGGGATTCTTTGTCTTCATAAACCGAAATCCTGTTTCATCGTGGCCAGTTTTTCCTGTTCGTTCGCGGTCAGCCCAGCAAGATCAAGCTTTTCCAAATCGAGCGACTTCCAAGCTTGCTCTGCTTCAGCTTGCTTGCCTTGCTCGACCAGAGCAACGATCAAGTGGAATTGGAAACGTGGTTCGCTTGACATTGCAATCGCTTGTTCAAAGATCCCGCTTGCTTCACTGAGACGCCCCGCTTTCAGCAGTACGACTCCCTTGGTATCGAGCAATTCAGGATTCTCTCCGGCAAGCTTGATGGCGTCATTGATTGGATCGAGCCCTTCGGCAGCTCGTCCCGGTGTTTCGGATAGCGCCATCGCCAAGTTGTTGAGAGCGAGGATACGCAAAGGATCCAGACGCTGAACTTTTCGGTACAAGGTGATCGCCTCGTCAAGTCGACCTTGCTGCATACGCAAAGTGGCAACGCTCTCGACTAAGGCAGGGTTGTCACCAAACATCGACAACGCATTCTCAATCAGTTCCTGATCACGTGTTGACTCGGTTGCATCGGATCGATGAAGCATTGACTTCATAAATAGCGTGGCTGAAAGAACATCGGAGTGTTTTTTGAAATGTTCAGCACAAACCTCAATGCTTTGCTTGGCCCGGTCGGCTTGATTGAGTGCGACGACATAGTTGAGCAAGGTTTCATCTTTAATTTCATAGGCGCGTTTGAACCATTGCACTCCCTCTTCGGTAAACCCTAGTTTGAGCAGAGTGCCCCCCGCAATTGACGCCACACTAACCTCTTCAAGCATGCCAACCTCGAAGGCACGATCTGCCCATGATTTAACCAACTGTGGCGAAGTGGCTTGTTCCCCCATTTTTCCTGCATAACGGACACTAATTTCCAAAGCTGCAAGCGTGCCCTCTTTCATCGACTCCAACTGCTTGAGCAGATTTTCAACCTTGGGCAAATCCGGCTCTTGACCATGGTCGAGTAGAAACGTTGCGTAACGATACAGGTCTGTAACCTTTGCGTTACTTTTTTGCACGAGCGATTCATAAATCGACCGCAATTCATCGAACCAACGATCACGAAGCTCAACTTGATTTTCAGGAAGGGCTTCGGCGCGTTTTACCAATAGTTCAGCAAGAAACCTCGCTGCATCATCGCTTTGACTGTTCTGCTCCTTAACAAGTTCTCGCAGCATCTGTGAAGCTTTAGACTGCTGCTGTTCGTCTCCTTGAGCCCCCAACAATACCGCGTACAGCAAACGGTTGCTGGCCGTCACATTCACTGACGAGGACAGCAACGCTGACAGTTCGTTCCAGTCTACACTGGCTCCGTCACGTGCAGCGATCGCACGCGCCAACTCGTTTCGCAGTTCGGCGTTCTCGGGGCTGCGACTTTGTGCCGTCCGCAGCGATGCGATTGCGTCGTCTTCGCGATTCAGTTTGCGGTACAACTGCACCAGCGCCAATTGTGTTTGCAATGACGGACGAAGATTATCGGCCTCCTTCAACAAAGGCAGTGCCGCTTCGAAATCCTCGATTGCTACAAATGATTGGGCCTTTAGCATCAACTTCGTGAATTCGTCGAGCGAACTGCTATCGATCCGCGTAATCTCATCTTGAATGCCTTGTTTGTCACCTCGAGCCAGGTGCAGCCGAAGGCGAGCGGAAAAGATGCTTGATTCGTCGGTCTCGGCAAGTTTCTCGGCGGTTGCAATCGCCTTGCTGGCTTGATCCAACAATTCATCCCGCTGCGTTTCCTCTTTGGATTCCGACGCAGCGACCGTCGCGGTCATACAAAGCACCAGATGGCTGAGGTAATCGTCCGGACGCTCGGCAACCGCAGCCTCGGCGACCGCCAAACTGCGATTAAAATCGCCCTGACGCTGAGCGAGCTGGATCTTGGTGGTGGCATATTTATCGACATCGGCCTCGGTGGCAAACGAGGTCAGCCGCAACTCCTCTTCCGCTTCGGCCTCGCGATTTAGCCGGATCAACTGTTCGAACAACAGTTGCCGTGTTTGCAATCGCCGGTCCCCCGCCTCGATCCCACGACGCAGTCGCTCGACCGCTTGTTCGGATCGGTTTTCGATCGCCAACAGCCAACCTTCCAACGAAATTGCCTCCCCCCAACGCGGACGCCACGAGAGGATTTCCCGCAATAACGTACGTGCCTCATTCAGGCGACGATCATCGCGGTCGATTTCATTGGGGTCGCTTCGCAATTGATCGATCAGTCGTGTGATCCTCAAGAAACGCCAGTACGATCCGGTCTCGCCTTCTTGTTTACGGAGCTGCTCTTCCCAAAACAGCGACAATTCATCGGGGGTGAGCCGATTGTTTCCGGTCGTCAAAAGTGACGAATCTTCGGGTAATCCTTTCGCGAGCCCCGCCAATGCGTGAGTAATGGACAGCGAACGGCGATCTTCGGGGATTTTGCGAAGCGATTCGTAGGCAAGTTCGGGATCGTTTGCGCGAGCGGCAAACTCGGCGGCCAGCATCCGCAGCGAATCGATCGTCGCTTCGTCGCTTGGGGTGGGTTCACTTTCCGCCGGAGTGATCAACTCAACTTGCGTCAGCAATCGTTTACTGGCCGCAAGGGGGTCTCCTTTGGACGCTTCGATGCGAGCCTGGACAATCGCCACGGGGGTCGCGGCGAAGCCAACGATCTCCTGCAGCCGCTCCACGGCTTGCTTGGCTTCCTCGTCGCGTCCCGCTTCCGCTAAACGCTCGGCGGCAAAGGCTTGGATGGTGGCGTCGGTGGTGTGCTTGGTGGCCAGATTTGCGACGCCGTCGGCCATTTCGGTCGATCGCAAATGCTCTTCGGCGGCGACACCGGTAATCGGCAGCGAGACCTCCAGCACATCCAAGCGGCGGATGGCGCGAGCGAGTTCATCGCGAGCCATAACATCGAGCGTGGTTTGGTCGGTGGATGCTTCGAGCTTTTGTAATTGGTCGCGGATCCGTTTGACCTTTGACCGCACGCCACTGAAATCACGTTGCTCAGGTGGTAGTCGCAATTGATAGTTAAATTGCCCTTCAACGCTAGCGATCTGCATCGCAGGTGAAGCGGATAGCCCTGCCATTCGCCACTGCTCGACCGCTTGCAATCGATTTCCCGCCCGGGTCCAAGCCTCAGCTGCTTGCGCTCGAAGCGGGGCGTTGCCCGGATCGAGATCGACCCCTTTTTGCAACACGGCTGCCGCTTGATCCCAGACCCCTTCCGCCGTATAAAGTGAGGCCAGCTGAGTCGCCACCGCGACTTTTTCGTTGATACTGGCATCACTTGATGCGTCCAACGCATGTTGATACATCCTGATAGCATCGACCGTGTCACCGCGACGTGCTGCTATCATTGCGTCCATCACTTCCAATCGCCATGCAGCCATGGTGATTCGTCGACCGACTGCGGTTCGCTGCGCGGGGGACATTTGACTGACCGTTGCCCGGGTCAATGCAGTGGAAGCGGTGGAGATCGCCTTGCGAAATTCGTCTACCACTGCATTGGCACGCACGGAAAGATCTTCGTCCTGGGTCAGCACCGTCGCGAGCGAACCTAGCAAGTCAAGACTATTCGAATTACCTTGCTCAAGCCCCGCATGCCAGATCTCAATTGCCTGCTCGGAATCTCCTTGCATCAGACTCAAGCGTCCTGCGGAGACAAACACGGTTTCGCGTGTGGATGCCGGCACATCGGCTAGTCTTAGTGCCATTAGCCGGTCGTACCACTTAGCCGCCAAGACGGCGTCATCGTCGGCAACGGTAATCGCCGCTTGTAACAACAAAACGTAGTCCCAATAGGCCGCGGAAACTTGATCGACACCCTTGGACGATCCTTCGCCCGCATGATTATCCGTAGGACCAGTTCCGGAGGATTCTTCGTTGGCAATAGCATCGATCGAAGCTTGCTCTTGAGTTAGTCGCTTGGACGCCAGTGCGGCAGCAGCACGAAGACGCTTGTTGGCTTGTGCCTCGTTGCCACGATGCAGATCAATTTGGACCCGAATCAATTGCGAACGGCTATCATCGTTATCTTGAATCGGCTGTACCACCGCATCGACACGGTCACGAAGCACGCGATCTAGCAACGCTTGATCGGATTCGTCTTTGCCCGATTCGTCCGTAGCGTCTGGCTTGGCAAACAAATCGGGCGACGTTTGAGCTGCGTTGACAAACCTGGCAATTAAGTCGAGATCGGTGGAATTTGCTTTCAGGGCAATCGCCAGCACTTCGCCTACATGCTGCTGCGACAACCACAACCAATAGTCTTGTTCGCGTTCGTATTTGTCATGCGGACGCTGTTGATACATCGACTCATTGACCTGCCCATCAAGTGCAAGTGCTAGCCAACGCGTCGCGTCGGGATCACCAATGGCAGCTTCCAACAAAATGACTTGCCGCTCGGCTTCGCGATACCAGGGACCACCCAATTGTAACAATCGCTTGATCAACCGACTGCGTAGATCGCGTATCGTTGGATCATCCTCTTCCGTAATCCCAAGTCGAGCAATCGACGTGCTTAGCTGCTTGCGAGCTTGATCGATTGCTCTACCACGCAATTCGGGTTTTGCAAAGTTCGCTCCATTGTCCGCAGCAACGGCGGCACGGACGATCGCTTCGTGATCATTCGGCGCTAGCAAGGAATAACGGCTGAGCCACTTGACTTGAGCAGGGAAGTCGTTGTCCTTGGCGGCAGCATCGGCGCGATATAAAAACGTCGAGGCCGCTTGATTGGAGTGATAAAGGTAGGAAACAACCGAGATGACTAATACCACTACGGCAACCGCAATTGTGACGCTCAGCAGACGGACGTTCCAATGCCAATGGAACCGCCGCTGTTGGATCTTTTCCTCCAGCCGGATCTCCGCAATGGTTTTCTGCGGCGGATCCTCTGCGGATCGCGTGGTGGCTTGTTCGTTAATGACTTTGACAACCTTTGGCATAGCAATGGCCCCCTGATGGAGATCTCGGGAACTATTTATTAGTGATTTTCAACCGAGCTGTTTTTTCTAGCGGAGCGGCGCGAGCCGCCCGGTGAATTCTGGTTATCACGAGCCTCGCGACTAACGCCTTCGGCTCACAATGGATCCGAAGCGGCTGAGCCGTGGGCCGTAAGGCACCGGGTATCACACAAGACCCGGCCGCTTACGCGATCACGGCTCACAAGGCACGGTTTAGGCGTCGGCTTCGCCGGCGATCGCGTAGTGGTAGCTTCCGTATCGATAGGCGTACTGACCGGCCGTCACCCCGCTAAAGACCGTTCCGGCAACCGCGGCACCGGAGGCTTCGAGCCGCCGCATCGAACGATTCACGTTCTCCATCCGGCTGACGTCACGCATCACACATAACAGCGTGGAATCGACCGACGATGCCACCGCCAGCGACTCGGACGCCGACAACACCGGTGCGGTGTCGATCACGACAAAGCTGTATTTATCGAGTGCGCGGTCGACAAAGTCTCGCATTGACGACTCGCTGATCAAACGATGCGGACTGCGGTCCAGCCGGCCTGCGGGCAACACGTGCAGCAAGCTGCCCAAACTTTTGTCGATGGCCTGGTCAAGTGTTGCCTCATTGGCCAACACCCCACTAAGACCGGGGCCCATCTCGAGCCCAAAAATTTCATGCTGGTCGGGATAACGCAAATCGGCATCGACCAACAACACGGTTTGATCGGTCGCCTTGGCGATCGACAGCGCCAATTGAGACGCAACGCTGCTCTTGCCTTCCCCCGACATACTGCTGACGACCGCGATCGAACGTGTGTGCTTTGTTTCGAGCGACAGAAACAGATTGGCGCGCAGAGCATCGACACTCTCTTCAAAGACACGCCGTCCCTTCCCATTGCGAGCCCCCACGGGCAACTGAGCAATCTCGCCGACCACAGGTGCCAGCGATTGGCTGCGATCGACCGCCGCACTATCGGTCAAACGTTGAACACGCAATTCCCACAGCAATCCAATCAGAAATGGAATCATAAAGGCACCGCCCGAGACCGCGATTAATTTTTTTGTCGGCACCGATTCAAGAGGAATCCTCGGAGGGGTTGCAGGAGCCAATGTCTGAACCGAGCCACCCTGTTGCTTTTCCGTTCGAATCGCGGCTGCCCGTATCTTCAACTTACCCAGAACATCCATCGCGATCTGCTTTTCATCGATCGCTAACTGCAGATCCGCAGTCGCTCCGCCAAACTGCTCTAAACGCGAACGCTCTTCGTCATATTGCTTTTGAAGGACATTCAGCTGAGTAACAAGCCCCTCATACTCCTTCCTCTCATCGGCGTATCGTTTCTGCAACCCTCGCTGCCATTCGGCGCGAGCCGCCTCGACTCTCGATTCACGCTGGGCTTCAAACCCTTCTTTCAAAGCCTCAACTCTCGCCTTCGCTGCTATCTTTTGACGCTCGTATTCGGCGTCGGCTCGCTCGTTGAGCACCGCAACGGCACGCTCGCGAGCTTCCGCCTTGAGCGAATCCAACTTGCCAATCCACTCATCGCGTTTGCCCTGCTGCTCCTCATAATATTCACGCTGCAAGCGATAAACACCGCTATCTTCGAGCTCAAGCAACATGGCTTTGTAATGGGCAATCCGCGAGGTGGCTTCGGCGACCTTGGAATCTTGGCGAATCGCATTCAAAATTTCGTCTTCGGTAGGCGTGTGACGCTCGACCAAGACCTCGGGAACTAACGCCTCTTCCGCAGGAGGAACAAACTCAGGCTCGTCAGCACTACCGGCCGACGCTCGACTCGCATCCGCAATGCCAATTTGAACCCGCAATGCCGAAATCCGCGAACGCAACTCTGACATCAGCGACAGGTTACTCTCATTCTCAAGTGCCGCGACCTTTTGGTCGGGCGCGAAGCCGACGAGTGACTCACTAAGCTTCTGAACACGATGATGCCGCTGCTCCACCTCCTGCTGCCAACGCTGAATCTCAGGCTCAAGCCCCCGCTCTACCTTTACCATTCGCGCCTGGTCAAACGCATCACGCTGACGAAGGTAGGAATCCACCACCGCGTTACAAACCATCGCCGCAGCAACCCCGTCACTGTCCTCGTAGCTTACCAACAAATGACGTCGGTTTCCGCCGCTTGCTACTTTCAAATTCTCGCGAAGATTGACTTCAGCCTTCTCTGGATCAGACAAACTCGGCGCTTTGCGAAGCGCCGGATCCGCAAGCACCGGATCGAGAATAATCGAGTTAAAAAACAACGGCTTTTCCGTCGCAGCAATATCCTCGATTACCGGGATTACATCCTTAAAAACGACCCACTGCGAATTCGCTTCCAACAAATGACTGGCACGATAGGTGGGCACAAAGTTCTTGAACACGCCAAACGCCGCCAAACTTGCCAACACCAACCCGACCGGTACCGCCCATAGCCAGTTGCGGCGGAACGTTACCCACAGGATCCAAGGATCAAACTGCGGCGTCGCCGCGGCACTCGGCCCTGACATCCGTCCACCGGATCGACCACTTCTATTCATACGATTTGCACTGGATTGCATTTGCCTGCCCATTGACAACTTTTAAAAACGACACAAGCACCGGGCGACCCACAGCCGAACCCAATCACTTATGCCAACACAACACCTTGCCAAACGACTGCCGTTCCCATGATCCACAGGGGACTTAGACAGATCGCCCGGCCTAAACTTTGACCGAACTAAGTCCCGTCAATCCCCTGCACGAAATCTCGAGCCGTCATCTGTTCCAAGGGGCGATACAAACGCTCCCAGTACAGCTTGACCAACCACAACAACCCAAACGCCAGAGGTATCATCAGATAACCTGAAATATCGTGGATCTTTGCCTGGCTGACCGTGTCATCAAAAACCTGATAAAGCAGCCCGACCACGGTGATCCGAACCGAGTTGACCAGCACCGCCAAGGGAACTGCCGCTGCGATCAAAACCACACGGTCCAACCAACTGCGACGAACCATTGCAGCCCAGAAAAAGGCAAGTGCGGCTACGCCGATAAATATCCGCAGCCCCGAACAAGCCTCTTCTACCTGCAACTTTAGATCGTTGACCCAAATCACATGCCCTTCACTCACGGCGGGCTGGCCTAAGACACGGAGCATGACGGTACTTAAATCAGTCGCCACCCCTTGTAACTTCCAACTCAACAGACTTTCCGCTTGATAGGGAAGCGGGATCATCAAAAACAGAAACGCGATCGGCGGCAACGCCCATCGCAGTACCGAAAAACCAAAACAGGTCCAAACCACCCCGGCGATCAGCGGCAACAACGACCAAGCGTCAAGAAAGTCGGCGTACACCAACCGGCTTGCAAACCGCATTACCACCGCAAGTGCAATCAGCGACACCCCTGCCCAGCTAACCCGCTGGCTAACACCGGGCAACTGATCCAGCCGATTCCAGCAAAGCAGCATTGCAAGCAGCGGAACCAAGTAGCCGTGCGAATAATCGGGTTCGTTTCGCCAAGTCTGTTCGATCCAAACCAGCGTCGGCCAATAGGCATACAGAAAGGCGAGCGAAAACGCGACCGCGGCGGGCAAGCCGAAACCGACCCACCAAGCACTCGGCGGCTGAACCAAAACCTCGGCAGCCTTCGCCTTGGCGCTGCCCCCTTTGGCGGCGACTGTCGCCGACTCAGGCGTCGTGCGAACTGGCAAATGCTTTCGTTTCCGTCGAGCGGGTTTTGATGCGTTAGCCAAACTTAACCCTCAACACCTGTGAATTGAACCAGCAACACTCGCCTCAATGACCTAGCACCGGGGCCCTCTATCGGCGCGGACTTCGTCCACGTGGGTGACACTCACCCCGCACCACAGAACCAAAAATCTTGTTAAAACTGCCGCTAACCGCGATCAAGCAAAACCAAACCAAACGCCAAACGGGTGGCATTTTGTTCAGCGAGCAGCCTGACCTCAATGGGCGCCGTAGCAAAACTTCGGATACCTGAACATCCTTCAACCTGCACTTGCAACTATACACACCACAGAGGCACGATCAACGGCCCACTAGAGCTACAACCCAAAATTCACGGTAACTCACTTTGCGGCTACGTAAATCAGCAGCAAGCGGTTGAAAACACGCCATAAACCCGAAAAACTGCTCTATTATTGGCAGGACATGCTTCCTAAACCCGAACATTCTTTGGCAATGCGAAGCACTATACACTCCAGAGAACTACATTCCACCGCACTTTAGAAATTAACGCAAATCCGGCGCAAAACCTTGCGGGGGGGTTCCGGTTTCGACAATACGAACGCTAAAAGGTACTCGGATGAACGCAAATATTTTGCGAGTTTCGGTAAGTTCTTCTCAAGGGAGGCGTTTCCCGGGACCAAATCGGCCCTTTCACGTGAAAAACCACACTCTGTGGGGCTAACAACAGAGGACTGCTGTTCTATAGCCCATGCAGGCTATGCGGTTCACCGCGGGGGGCGGAGGAGAGACACGGAGACACGGAGACACGGAGTGGGGAGAACTTGTCCTCCCGATGGGAGGAGGGGCCGCGGGGAGCGGCGGGGGAGGGCTGGTGATGCTGCGATGCAGCCGAGCGATTGTCGCCCCGCTTGCAGCGGAGCGCTCTGTCACCTCTCCCAACGCAGATTGGGAGAGGTCGAGCAGAGCCTTCAGCGATTGCTCGGGTGAGGGCTCGTGCCCCTGTGCTTGCAGCCCAGCGATTGTCGTTGATCGCTCCGCGATCATGACGCACTTCTCGTAGTGGATCTTGCTAAAGATCCCTCTCGCAACAGCCCCGACCGATGACAGGCTGGAAGCCTTTTTATACCCCAGAACTTTTACGAGCTTATCCCGATAGGGATTTCAGCTATTAGCCGGTGGTTTGAGCGCAGCGAACACCACCGGAAAACGAATTACTCCATAATCGTTGACCCTTACAGGGTCAAAACCGCAGTTGAACGTCGGAGTCCGTAGGTGGCGCTTCGCTTACCTACGGCTAATTGCTTCAATCCCTATCGGGATAAGGGCACAATTCGCTCGACATGAGTTGAGCGGGTACAAAAAGGCTGGCAGCCTGTGTTACCCCCAAAAGTCTTCGTGACTTTCGCTACATCAGTTCTTTATTTTCCTGTCAACCATCTTCCTGTAACCTCATCTGCGATTGCCGTTGATCGCTCC
>NZ_JBFHFD010000134.1:0-16016 GCF_041583735.1 Novipirellula sp. | reverse complement strand
TCGACTTGCGAAAACGCTTCAAAAACCTTTTCTTGTTTTTCCTCTGGAATTCCAATCCCCGTGTCTCGCACGCTGATGTGCAGCACCGCCTGATCGTCATTCACTTCGTGCGAGTTGACATCCACCACCACCTCGCCCGACTCGGTAAATTTGATCGCGTTTCCAACGAAATTCACGATAATTTGACGAATGCGTCCGGGGTCGCCAACCAAACGATTGGGGATCGATGGATCAATACGAGCCGCCAACTCCAATCCCTTTTCATCCGCCTTGAGTGCAAACAGCCTCATCGCCTTGCCCACACAATCTCGCAAGTCAAAGTCGATCTCTTCGAGTTCCAGTCGATCGGCTTCAATTTTGGAAAAGTCCAAGATGTCGTTGAGCAATCGCAACAACGAATCTGCGGATTGACGGATCAAACCAAGAAATTCTTGTTGATCCTTTTCAAGCGGCGTGTCGGCCAACAATTCTGCCATCCCAATGATGCCGTTCATGGGCGTGCGAATTTCGTGACTCATATTGGCCAGAAATTCACTCTTGGCACGGTTCGCCGCCTCGGCTTCGATCCGCGATTGCTGCAGCGCCGCGTCGGTCCGATTCAACGACGCCGCACTCCACCAGATCAAAATGCTGAACACGACGATGTTGGTCAACACAAACACCGACAATCCCATCACCGGATCAAAGATGCCATATTGTTGTGCCCACCAACGCCCCCCCCCGATCACCGCGGGGATCAATATCGCCGCCGGCAACAACCGCCGCGCCATCACGCCGCCAGCACCGCGGTCGCTAATGATTCGCATCAACCCCTCGGTCGGACGCGAACACAAAATCCCGATACAAAGAATGGCAAATCCGACAGCGGTGTTCAGGGCCATCGGGATATACGCCTTCATCCCAATCAGGTTGACGCTGCTGTAGGCATAACCCACGATCGCCAACAACGACACCAATGCCGCGGCCAATGTAAATGTCTCGGTGAACAGATATCGCGATCGCCAACGAAGATTGGCAAACACCAACGCTAATCCTGTGAGCAAAAAATTCAGCGCCGTGTTGGGAGCCATCCGGTTGGGAATTTCATACGCGTCCAGCTTTGCGGGAAACAGCCAACGATCGGGCCCAACATCAAAGCCAAACTCGTATCCCAAGATGCGAACGACGGCCATCGCAACCACTAGCGACGCCAATCCAATCGCCAAGAAAGCCGCGAAGGGTGATGCATTCGGCTCGTCGGACTCGCGATACGACAGCCACAACGCAGCGCCACAGAACAGGAACCCAATCGCGGTCCCACCGGGATTCATCGCCACTTTTCCGGGCAATAACGCTCGCAACGCCTCGAGATCCAAACCCCAACCGATCAACACAGCCACACTGATCGCGACCACCACCACGCTTGCAACGCGGGATGCCCAACGAAACTTTGCAATCAGTTCTGGATCGTCAAAATTGCCCACGCGATCCCCTTTCGGAAAATGGCCCTTTTGCAAAGAGGACTTCTTTCGGAAGCTGGCTCGCTCTCTATGCTACCACGCAGAACGCACGCGGGGGGAACTGCACGGCCCAAATGAAGGAAGAAGATTTTCGTCACACTTTCGCGGGCACCGACATGGTATTGCGGATGGGGCACGACGCCCCATCGAGCGGATGCACGATGAATGCCGTTCCTTTCAACCTTTTTGAGCTCCTGCCCCACAGCCACTCCACAACCCTATAGAATACGGTGGTCGCCCCCCAAGTCTGGACGTGCTACGAACCAGCGGCAACAACCATGACGCCCACCCCCAAAATCGTCATCCCGCAAACGTTCACCGACGACCAACCACCACCCCGCCCCTAGCGTTCCTTGGTCTGGTTTTTCCAATTCGGACGCAGATCGCTCCAATGAAAGGTGTTCTCATGCAGCGAGATTGCTTAGCAACAAGCTATCCCCAGCGATGCCAGAATCGGATGTTCCAATTCGGTTTGATCATCGCCGTGATCGTTAGCTTAATCAACGGCAGCGAAATTCAGGTCACTGCTGCGGAGCACGCGGTATTTCGCGCCGGTGCATCCAAAGTCAAAATCACGCCCCCCTTGGGCCTAGAGATTGTCGGCAATTGGGGCAAGCCTCTGGCAACGAACATTCATGATGACCTGCACGTTCGCTGTTTAGCGCTTAATGATGGGACGACAACGATTGCGTTCGCGATCTGCGACAATGTCGGCATCCCACGCGATGTATTCGATGCGGCCCGAAAATTAATTGATTCAAAGACCGACGTACCTTCAGCGAACGTGCTGATGTCGGCCACCCACACTCACTCGGCTGTCTCTGCGAGAAACAACCGCGAAGTCGATGGAGTGGTCGTCTTGGACAGCTACCAAAACTTGGTGGCGCGCCGCATCGCCGAAGGCGTTGCCAAAGCCGTCGCAGCGATGCAGCCCGCCAAGATTGGCTGGGGCGGTGTCGAGGAGGCGTCGGAGGTTCATAACCGCCGCTGGTACGTCAATGACGAAAAACTTCTCGCAAATCCATTTGGCGGCGTCGACAAAGTTCGCATGAATCCGCCCCGAGGTAGCGACAAGCTGATCGAACCCGCCGGTCCAGTGGATCCCGAAGTCTCGTTCCTGAGCGTGCAATCGGTCGACGGCAAACCGATTGCGATGTTGGCAAACTACTCGCTGCACTATGTCGGAGGCGTGCCTAGCGGCGACATTTCCGCAGACTACTTTGGTGCGTTCTCGGAAAAGATTGGCAAGCAAATTGGAGTCAACGCCGACGACGAGACCTTCGTCGGCATCATGACCAACGGTACTAGCGGAGACATCAACAACATCGCCTTTCGCGAGAAATCAGCGAAACACGAACCGTACCAGCGAATCAACGAAGTGTCTGATTTGATCGTTGAGCGAGTCGCCGAAACCTACGCAGCGATCGAGCACCATGATTGGGTTTCGTTATCCGCTGCGAGCCAAGAACTGGAACTAGAAATGCGGAAGCCCGATCCCGAGATGCTTCGCTATTTCGCGAGCCTTCAAGATGCCGGCCAGTCGCCTGCGAACGTCCATCGATTGGCGTCGATCTATGGCGATCGTGTCAGCAAGATCGCCGAAGGGCCTGAAACCAGTTCTATCTTGCTGCAAGCGTTCCGAATCGGGGATTTGGGCATTGTGGCGATTCCGTTCGAGGTATTTGCCGAAACAGGTCTCGATTTAAAAAAACGCAGTCCGATGGCGGATACGTTTACAATCGAACTCGCCAACGGCAGCTACGGTTACTTGCCGACACCAGCGCAACACAAATTGGGAGGTTACGAAACGTGGCTGGGCACCAATCGTGTCCAGCTCGACGCTTCGGATCGAATCTCCGATGTCCTCTTGTCATTGCTTAATCAACTAGGTCAGAAATGAAGCGTCAACCGAAATTGAATCACCTCTTCGCTGGCGTTGCCATCACCGTAGCGTCGCTGGTTTCGACGGTTCGTGCCGAGCAGCCGACGGAGGCTTCGATTGTGCCGTCCAACAATCGGCCCGCAATCACGTCGCATTCACCCGAAGCATCGCTATCGCATTTGAAAGTGCGTGAAGGGCTGGAGGTTCGTTTGGCGGTGGCCGAACCCGACGTGGTCGATCCCGTCTCGGCGGCCTGGAGCAGCGATGGCAAGCTGTGGGTCGTAGAAATGAGCGACTATCCACAACCAAAGCCAGATCAAACCGACCGGCATGGCCGCATCCGCGTGCTGTCCGACCGTGATTCGAAGGGGCGATTCCAGAAATCGGTCACCTTTGCCGATGGACTCGACTTTGCCACCGGAGTTTTACCATGGCGTGATGGTGCGATCGTGACGATGGCAGCCGAAATCGCGTTTCTGCGAGACCAAGACGGCGATGGACGGATGGATTCGCAGCAAACCTGGTTCAAAGGGTTCGCGACCGATAATGAGCAACTCCGAGCCAATCATCCAAAACTTGCACCGGATGGTTATGTCTATGTCGCCAATGGGCTTCGTGGAGGCGCGATCACCGCGGTGGATCCGCGATTCGACGCTCGATCAACCCCGCTGAAACTACACGGACGCGATTTTGTTTTCGATCCGCACGGGGGTTACTGGGGAACCGTATCGGGGAACAGCCAATATGGGTTGACCATCGATGGTTTCAATCGACGTTTTGGTTGCAGCAATCGCAATCCTGCGATCGAGTCGGTGCTTTCCATCGACGTGGTTGATCGAGATCCATTTTTGACGCCGGGTGATGCGACCACCGACGTCGGCAAATCGGGTTTTGAATCCGACGTGCATCCGATCAGTAACGCCTGGACCACCAGCAATTTACATGCGGGACAGTTTAGTGCCGCTTGTGGTGTGACCGCCCCCGGCTGGATAATCGATGAATCGTCCGAGTGGTTGTTGGTTTGCGAGCCAACAGGATCGTTGGTCCAACGTCAACGCTTGCATTGGGCCAATGGCACATGGCATAGCGAGCGTGAAGCGAACGAGGCCGAGTGGTTGGCCAGTTCGGATGATTGGTTTCGCGCCGTCGATCTTGTGCCGGATGTCGATGGCGGCGTGCTGGTCATCGACATGGCCCGCGCCGTGATCGAGCATCCTCAATGGGTCCCCGCTGAATTAAAAAACCGGCCCGATACCTGGCACGGCAACACGCTGGGCCGGATTTGGCAGGTACATATTCCCAACAAACAGATCCGATCCGCAAGAGTTCACGACGATGCGAGTGCTGTCTCGGCGATCGTTTCGGACGACCTTTTGGACAGGATGCTTGCGTCCGAGTATTTGCACGCCCACTATTCAGCCGACGTGCCACCGCCAGCAAGCATAATTGAATCGCTTGCGGAGCAATTGGCCGATTCGACGGTAGCGGCAGAACCAAAATCTCGCATCGCCTTGCTGTTGAACCGCTGGGGGTTGCTGACCGCAGCGCAACACGCATTGCTATTGCAGGATAAGGATGAGCGCGTGCGAGCGATTGCCGTCAAATTGCGTCAACGCAATCGCCTCGACGGCAATCCCGTCGCCACGATGCCCAACCTGCTGTCAGCACTCGACGACAGCGCATTGATCGTCCGCCAAGCCGCGCTCGAACAAGTTGTTGTGTCTGCGAATCCAGCGGAGATTGACGACCAACTGATAGGGCGACTTTTTCACCTCGCAATGAACGAACACGATTCCCCTTGGATCTCAAAACTGCTGACGGCGATTCCTTACGAGTTTGCCAGTAGGATGCTGAACACGCTGCCCAAGCCTCAACCTGGGACATCCACGATTCCGACGCCGATCTACGAGGGTTGGATGCGGCGTGTGGCCGCCAAAGACCCTCAACGAGCCACCGAGGTGCTGGCGAGTTGGTTAGGGAGTGCGATGCCGGACGGCGGCGACCAAACCGACCAAGCCACGCAGGCTTTGGCGATGAGCATGGCCGCGGCCTGGAGCAAAGGAGGCGGTAAAAAGGCATCCCTCAAAGTGTTACCGCAGGAATCCTCGGATCAAATCGCCGCCCTCGATACGTTAGCCGCCTCGATCGCGGTCAACGACAAACACGCTGCGGGAACTCGCTTGGATGCGATCGAGTGGTGTCGCAATCAAGCAGCGTTTCCAGAGCAATTGCGGGATCTGGTTGATCCCAATGTCGCCCCGAACCTTCGTGCGGCAGCGTATCGAGCGCTGATGCAGCGAGACGCCGAGTGGACCCAAAATCATGTCCTCGAACACGCCGATTCGATTTCGCCGACCGACCGCGTCGCCGTAGTCACTGCGGTCCGCAGCAGCACCCAAACCGCGACTTGGTTGCTGAACGAAATCGGCCAAGGCAACCTGCCACGCACCTTCGTCGACCCTTCGTCGATGGATTGGTTCCGCCGGCATTCCGACGCGAACCTGGCCAAGCTCGGGCGTGAAACATTTGCACCGGCGGGCGATGTGCTAAAGGTCATGCGTGACTATGAACTAGCCGCAAAGCAAATTGAAACAGCGAATGTAGCGGAAGGCAAAAAGTTGTTCGCTCAGCACTGTGCGAATTGCCACCGCATCGATGATGTGGGACATGTCGTCGGCCCGGACATTAGCGACAGTCGTACCAAGACGCCTGAATCACTACTGGCGGCGATCCTCGATCCGAGCTCTGCCATTGATGCTTCCTATGCAAGCTACAGCATCCTAACGGTCGATGGCGAAGCGGTCAGCGGATTGCTCGCCGGAGAATCCAGTGACGCGGTCACATTGACACTTCCCGGCGGCCAGACGCGGCGTTTCGAACGGGATGAAATCGAACTCTTCCGTGCCTCGAGCGTTTCGCTAATGCCCGAAGGAATGCAACGAGTGATGAACGTCGAGCAGATGCGAAACCTAATTAGCTACCTGAAACGTTGGCGTTACTAAACGATGCATAGGAAAAATTACTTTGAGAACGTTTGACTAAAGAAAACCTGGCCCTTTGGACCAGGCTAGGCAAATGGCTGAGCTGTTGGCTCGGAGAACATCGAAACTCGCAACTTTAAGACGTGTAAGCGAGGAAATCTCGATCTTGAATCGGTCCTTCGCTGACACTTCGGGCTGTGATTTGCTGGGAAAACGACAATGGCTTACCTTCAAAACTGACGCGTCGGGTTGTAATTTCCTCTGCCTTCCTGGCAATTTCCTGAGAGTGATTCTCATTCAATCCGGTTCGGATTCATCCTCTCACATGAATGAGGTTGAACGCATTGCGCCGGAGGAGTGACCAAACGTGTCATCGGATCAGGTAGAATCTCTGCTATCCCGAGCGCGTCCCCAAGTCCATTCAACGTACGATGCCCCATTACGCCCACAGCCTGCCCGATCAACCGAACCGAGATTTGTGGGAACCGCTTGGGGATCACGAGCAAGCCGTTGCCCGTCTTTCGGCTAGCTTTTTGGAACGCATCGATGCTGGACTTGCCGCGTGGGGTGATCTGCTCGGTCGGTGGCATGATATCGGAAAGTATAGCGACGACTTTCAAAACTACTTAGCTTCGGCTGGCGGTTCCGATGTTCACGGTTCTGAAATTTCGGGCAAAGTCGATCATTCGACTGCGGGTGCTCAGTTGGCCTATGGTAAGTCTTCGCCACTTGGAAAATTGATCGCTTATACGTTGGCGGGACATCATGCGGGTTTGCCGGATTGGGACGTGGCGACGGGGCGATCAGGCTTGAAGCAACGACTCGACAAAAAAGTGCCGTGCTGGCGAACGGAGGTGACCAAGGAACTGGAAGCAATGGAGTTACCGAAATCGATTCCTGTTCGATCACCTCAAGCGTGCGAGACGTTTTGCAAGCATCGCATCGCTTCGTTCCGAGTTGCTTTTTTGACTCGCATGATGTTTTCAGCCTTGGTCGACGCTGACTTTTTGGCTACCGAAGCGTTCATGTCGCCGGAGCAATCAATCAATCGACCAAACATTTCGGCGAACATTACCGATTTGGCTAAAGCAATCGACGAACACCTCGAACGCCTTCGGTCCGACGCTAAGCCTTCACCGGTCAATCAGATTCGTGACGAAGTTAGCAAAGCATGTGTCGATGCAGCTGAACTCGTCCCCGGATTATTTTCACTGAATGTCCCCACTGGTGGTGGTAAAACGCTTGCGTCTTTGCAATTCGCGCTGCGGCATGCCGCGAATCATGGACTCGATGGTGTCGTCGTCGGCATCCCGTTCACGAGCATCATCGAACAGAACGCGAAGGTGTATCGCGGTATTTTCGAATCGCTGGGCGAAGGCGTTGTGCTGGAACATCACAGCAACACTGACCCTGAACAGGAAACCACTCAGAGTCGTCTGCAATCGGAGAATTGGGACGCGCCATTGGTGGTCACCACCAACAATCAACTCTTTGAATCGTTGTTCGCTTGTCGAACCTCACGCTGTCGAAAACTCCACCGGATCGCACGGCGGGTGATCATCCTGGACGAAGTGCAATCGTTGCCAGTCGATTTGTTAACGCCCACATTGTTGGCCATTCGCGAATTGGTCGAATCGTTCGGTTGCACGGTCGTGCTTTGCACCGCCACCCAGCCGGCGTTAGAGTGGCAAGACGACTTTGCGATCGGCTTGCACGAGATCCGCAACATCATTCCAACGTCCGAGAAACTCCATGACCGATTGCGTCGGACAGCCGTGCATCTGATCGGTTCGCTGTACGACGAGGAGCTTGTCGCACGGATCGATGCCGAAAACCAGGCCCTTTGCATTGTCAACACACGGCCACACGCAAGTAAGCTGTTTTCGGAACTCGGGGAGTCCAACGCGAACTTTCACTTGAGCACACGAATGTGCGCTGCGCACCGGTTGCATGTGCTCAACAGACAGATTCGCCCCCGACTGGAACAGGGTTCACAGTGTCGTGTTATTAGCACCCAATTGATTGAAGCCGGGGTGGATGTCGACTTTCCAGTCGTGTTTCGCGACGTGTGTGGCATTGATTCGTTGACTCAGGCGGCTGGACGTTGCAACCGCGAAGGACGCGCCGCCGAAGGCAAAGTGTATTTTTTCCAAGGCGAGCGTCGACCACCGCCGGGCACGCTGCGTATGTCGGCCGATCATGGTCTAGAAATCGCTCGTCACTTCGACGATTTACTCAGCCCTGAAGCCATTAACGCGTATTTCCGCTTGCACTATTGGCAGCAAAAGGATCGCTGGGATTTCCGTCAGGTGATGGACGCAATCGGTCGTGATCCCAGCAGAATGGAATTTCAGTTTCGGCAGATCGCCGATCGTTATCGCTTCATCGAAGAAGAAGCCGAAACACTTTACGTGCCCTGGAAAAAAGGCGAGCAATTAATCCGCAGCTTAAGCGAATCGGACTATCCGCCCGACCGAAAGCTGCGACGTCGTTTGCAGCGTTATTCGATCAATCTACGCCGTCACGAAATGGCGCAACTGCACGCCGCTGGCGCAGTGCTCTCGTTTCATGGTTACGCCACGCTGACTCAACAACACTTGTACGATAAGAAAGTTGGCCTGACGCTATTGAAAGCCGATGGAATTGTCCCGCCAAATGACTTGATGTGCTGAGGCTGTGACAGTGTTGCGTGGAGGAGTTTTTGATCAAAGCTGGTTTACCCAGCGACACGGGACGTCAATGCTCCCGAACAAAGAAAGGATGCCAGATGCGACCAAAATTCGGAAGTCGATCGGCCGCAGTCTCGATGGTGCAATTAAGTCTCGCGACAATCTGTTGGTTTACAACCCTTGACACGCGGAGTCTGTACGTAGAGAACTAACGCGAAGTTACAAAAAAGACCAGAGGAATCGATGGACCTATCAAAAAATCGAGTTGCCCTGCGAGTCTGGGGCGACTTTGCCTGTTTCACCCGGCCTGAGATGAAGGTCGAACGTGTGTCATACGACGTGATCACGCCATCGGCGGCACGCGGCGTATTAGAGGCCATCTATTGGAAGCCAGAGATCGTTTGGGTCATTGATCGGCTGCATGTCCTGAAGCCGATTCGTTTCACTAATATTCGCCGCAACGAACTGGGTAGCGTCGGCCCCTCGGATCGGACGCTGAAACCGTACTTGAGCGGCACTAAGACCGAACCATTGATGCAAGTCATCGAAGATGATCGGCAACAACGGGCCGCGACACTATTGCAAGATGTCGAGTACTTGATCGAAGCACACTACGAAGTCCGCAATGGCAACGAACCGCCGCAAAAGCACTTCGAGATGTTCAAACGTCGGGCATCCAAAGGTCAGTGCTTTCAACAACCCTATCTCGGTTGTCGTGAATTCGTCGCAGATTTTGCGTGGCACGAAGGAGATGGGCCGGCGGTAGATGAATCGCTAAAGGGCAAGCGAGATATGGGGTTCATGCTGCACGATATTGACTTTGAGCACGAGATGACCCCCAAGTTCTTTCGCGCGACCATGATCGACGGTGTGATTGAGATTCCGCGGATTCAAAGCGACGAGGTGCGGTCATGATTCTGCAACGTTTGTGTGAGTACTACGACGTCATCGACGCGAACCCGGAAATCGAAATCGCTCAGGAAGGTTTCGCTCCGCAAAAAGTCACTTTTGAAATTGTGCTTTCTCGCGATGGTGGTGTTGCCGCAATCAATGACCTGCGATCGACCGAGGGTAAACGCAAGATCCCCCGTTCACTTCGATTGCCATTCGAGGGACGAACCAGCGGCGTGAAAGCGATGTTCCTATGGGACAAAGCGGAGTACTTGCTGGGCTACCTGTCGCCGGAACTTCGTGATCAACCGAACGGTGAAAGTGAATCAGATGAAAAGAAGCGACTGAAGAAAGTCGATCGCGTTTTGAAATGTTTCGAAGCATCCAAACAAACGCACTTGGAATTTGCCGATTCGATCGAAGACGATGGCTACGCCGTTCTCTGCCAATTCTATAGGTCCTGGGAACTGTTGAATCTTTCAGTCGAGCAACGGACATTGATTGACGACTTGGGGACCGGCTTCGGCGTTTTTCGGATCGACGGTGAACGCCAGTTCCTGCACGATTCCAGCCAACTGCGCCGGTTTTGGTCAGGTTACCAAATGAACCGCGATGGCGATGACGTGTCAGGGATTTGCCTAGTCACCGGTGAACGCACATCGCTGGCTCGATTGCACGGCAGTATCAAAGGTGTCCGCGACGCTCAATCGTCTGGTGCCTCGATCGTCTCGTTTAACAAATCGGCATTCGAAAGTTTCGGCAAAACTCAAAGTTTCAATTCTCCTGTCGGCGAACAGGCCGCGTTCAAATACGCCACCGCACTGAATTTCTTGCTCGATCGCAAGAACAACCGGACCATCCAAGTTGGCGACGCGACCTGCGTCTTCTGGTCCGATGCGAAAGACACGATCGCTGAAGATGTGTTTTCGTTCGGACTTGATCCAGGACGGTTCGAAGATGAAGGGCGGGCTGCGGCAATTGGCAATGTGCTCAGTCAAGCCATGGACGGCAACGCAGTTTTGCCGGAACCCGGTGCCGCGTTTCATGTGCTCGGTTTGTCCCCAAACGCCTCGCGGCTATCAATACGGTTTTGGATCTCCGGTTCGGCAATCGAGATGGTTTGCCGAGTCGCTGAGCATCAACGGAGGCTTGAGATCGCTCATAGCGGCAAGGATTCCGATTGGGTTCCGCTGTGGATGATCCTCGCCCAAACGGCTCGCGAATCCAAAGAAGTGCCACCGCTGCTTGGCGGCGTTTTGCTTCGCAGTGTTCTTACAGGCGGTCGGTATCCCGAGGCCCTACTTGCCGCAATCCTGCGTCGCGTCCGTGCCGAACAAGAAATTCGACATGTCAAGGCAGCCACGATCAAAGCGATTTTGAACCACAACCACCACAAGGAGATTTCAGTCATGCTCGACCCCGAACGTCCCGACCCCGCCTATCAACTCGGGCGACTGTTTGCATGTCTGGAACGCGCGCAAGAAGACGCCCTACCCGGCCTCAATGCCACGATCAAAGATCGCTACTTCGGAGCGGCATCTTCCACACCCGGAACGGTGTTCCCTCGCCTTATCCGAATGAACCAGCACCACATCGGTAAGCTGGAAGGCGGTAAGAAGGTTGTCGCTGAAAAACGAATACAAGAAATAATGGGACGTCTGCATGATTTCCCCTCGCATCTAGGAATCGTTGACCAAGGTCTGTTTTCGATCGGCTACTACCACCAACGTCAAGACTTCTTCACGAAGAAAGAAAAACCGACTGAAACCGCCCAGTAATCTCTCACGATCCTTTCTCGACTTTAATTCTCCCTTCCAAGGATTCATCGATGGACCATCGATACGATTTTGTTTTCTTATTTGATGTCACTGACGGTAACCCTAATGGCGACCCGGATGCGGGCAACCTTCCACGCGTCGATCCGGAAACCGGACACGGGCTTGTCACCGATGTTTGTTTGAAACGGAAAATTCGCAATTTCGTCGCCCACGTGAAGGACGAGACGCCACCGTTTGAAATTTATGTTAAGGAGCGTGCAGTGTTGAACAATCAACACTCCCGAGCCTATGAAGCGTTGAAGTTGGACGCTGCAAAGGCGAAACGCACCGAGGTTGATCAATGTCGCGATTGGATGTGCCAAAATTTCTATGACGTTCGCGCGTTCGGTGCGGTGATGAGCACTAAGGTCAATTGTGGCCAAGTGCGAGGTCCGGTTCAAATGGCGTTCTCACGAAGTATTGACCCAATTGTCTCGCTAGAACATTCAATCACACGCTGTGCTGTCGCCACGGAAAAAGAAGCTGAAAAACAAGATGGCGACAATCGAACAATGGGACGTAAATTCACCGTTCCCTACGGCATGTATCGTTGTCACGGCTTTATCAATCCATTTTTCGCACGTCAAACCGGGTTCGGTGAAAACGATTTGCAACTTTTCTGGAAGTCGCTGCAAAACATGTTTGAACTGGATCGCTCGGCCAGCCGTGGGCAGATGACGCCACAAGCTTTAGTCGTGTTTCAACACGACGAAGCATTGGGCAACGCCCCGGCTCATCAGCTACAAAAACGCGTCAGTGTTGTTCGCAAAGATGTCACCACGCCAGCACGTTCAAGCGACGACTACGACGTCCAGACTGACGAAGACGAGTTGCCCGCAGGCATTTCGATTCATCGGATGTTTTGATTGGATCGATTCGTTTTATCGAGACGCTGCAGCGTGATATTCAATCGGTGTGAGCGTCTCCTATCGGAGACGATGCCAGCGTGATCCGCTTGGACTGACCCGAGTGCTCGGGGATCACTCCGATCGAAAAACGTCTGGAGTGCCCGTCGATGATGGTTTCGACGAACGCTTCACCACCAGGGACCGGTTCCGGTTTGGCAAGCATGACGATATCGCCTCCTACTTGGCCCAACTCGAATCGCTGTCCGCCACAATGCAACCACAACTCAACTTTGGCAGAATGACATCGATTGGGAGCAATCATGGAACTACCTGCGGGTTATGAAAAACAGATTGAAACCTATCGGGAACGATTCAACGCCGAGTTGCTCGACTCACTCGGCACCGGTACTCAGGGTACCGTGTTCACCGCGCAGAGTCCACGTCTCCCAACCGTCTACGCGGTTAAATTTCATCGCCGGAAAGTGGCGTACGAACGCGAAATCGGTGTCTATCTTCGCCTCCGAGACCTGGAAGTAACCGAAGTCTGCGGCCACCAAGTCCCGCAATTGCTTGCGTATGACGACGAATTGCTCACGATTGAAATGACCACGGTTAGTCCGCCATTCTGTCTCGATTTTGGCGGCGCCTACTTGGACCAGCCGCCAGATTACACGCCCGAAGTATGGCGGGATTGGCGAGAAGAAAAATCCGAGGATTTTGGAGACAATTGGCCCGCCGTTTTAGAAATCCTCGATGAATTTCGGTGGATGGGAATTCACATCGCCGATGTGAATCCTGGTAACATTCGCTTTTGAGGCCACCTGAACCATGACCTACCTCGACGACGATCTGCTGCCCATCTCGGCGCTCCAGCACTACCTGTTTTGCCCCCGGCAATGTGCGTTGATTCACTTGGAACAGGTTTGGGCGGAAAACCATTTGACGATGGAGGGGTTGCTTTTGCACGAGCGGGCAGATTCGCCGACGCACGAGACACGACCTCGCGACGCTGGCGGTTCCGTCCGAGTGGAACGGGCGCTGCCGATCCGGTCGCTCGAATTGGGGTTGATCGGTAAGGCCGATATCGTGGAATTCCATCACGCTGGTCGATCCCAACAATCGGGAGTGTCGCCCGCAGCCCCGCGGATCATCCCAGTCGAGTATAAACGTGGCAAACCGAAAGCGAATGATTGTGATCGCGTTCAATTGTGCGCTCAGGCGATGTGCTTGGAGGAAATGTGTGCCACCGAGGTTACCGAAGGTGCGCTGTTCTATGGCACCACACGGCGGCGAACCGACGTCGTCTTTGATGACGATCTTCGTCGACGCACGACGCAAACGATTGATGCGCTGCGAGCCATGATCCAAAAACGGGTGACACCCGCCGCCATTCGCACCAAGGCGTGTGACAAGTGCTCGCTGATCAATCTCTGTTTGCCTGACGTCACCAGCGGTCAACGCAGCGTATCGCGATTCATGAGCCGGCAATTGGCTTCCCACCTTCAAGACGAAACAATGGACGCATGAAACGTCATCTTAACACGCTGTTTGTTACCACCGAAGGCAGTTACTTGGCCAAGGACGGTGCTGCTGTGCAAGTGCGGTTCGAGAAGAAAACGCTGCTACGTGTGCCACTGCACAATCTTGATGGCATTGTGTGCTTTGGTCGGGTCGGATTCAGTTCGCAATTGGCGGCGGCCTGCGCGGAGGCCGGTGTGTCGATTTCGTTGATGTCGCCACATGGACGGTTTCGAGCCGCCGTGGTCGGATTTTCGCCGGGCAACGTGTTGCTTCGTCGACAGCAGTATCGGGCGGCCGATGACGCGGAAGCGACCGCACGGATCGCTCGTAATTGCATCTCTGGCAAGATTGCGAATTGTCGCAGCGTGCTGCTGAGGGCGGCGCGTGATGTCAAGGAAGATGACCGAGCAAGCCGGTTGAAGCTGGCAGCAAAACAGCTAGCACCGATCCTGCGGCGTGTCGCGAAGGCCGATGACGCGGACACGGTGCGCGGGTATGAGGGCGAGTCGGCTTCAAAATACTTCGCGTCGTTTGGGGATTTGACATCCGTCGATGCGTTTCAAATGAACAACCGATCGCGTCGTCCACCGCTGGATCCGATCAACGCATTGCTTTCGTTCCTCTACGCGATGTTGGCGCACGATGCTCGAAGTGCTTGTGAAGCATGCGGACTGGACGCTGCGGTGGGGTTTTTGCATCGCGATCGCCCGGGTAGACCGGGCTGTGCGTTGGATTTAATGGAAGAATTTCGCCCGGTTTTGGCGGACCGATTGGCTTTTTCACTGATCAATCGAAAGCAGGTCAGCTGCAAAGGGTTTGAGGTGACATCATCAGGTGCGGTGCGAATGGATGACAAGACCCGCAAGACCGTGCTGACGGCGTATCAAACGCGAAAGCAGGATACTATCGAACATCCGTTTTTGGGCGAAAAAACAACGATGGGACTATTGATCCATCTGCAGGCCCGGTTGCTTGCCCGGCATCTGCGAGGTGATTTGGACGAATACCCCGCGTTCATTTGGAAGTGAACGTCGGTAGGTGCCCCCAGTGAAATGAGCACGCCCCAAAGGTGACGATGATGGTGATGTTGGTGACGTATGACGTGAGCACGGCCAGCGCGGCGGGAAAGCGTCGTTTGCGGATGATTGCGAAAATTTGTTTGGATTATGGCCAGCGTGTTCAGAACAGCGTTTTTGAACTGGATTTGGATCACGCCAAGTGGGTGGAATGCCGTGCGCGGTTGGTGGAAGCGATGGAGCCGGAGGAGGACAGTTTGCGTTTTTACCGACTGGGCAATCATTGGCGAGAGCGGGTGGAGCACATTGGCACGAAGCCCTCAACTGACCTCAGTGGCGGAACGCTGTTGGCGTGACCGCGAACGTGAAGCGCCCACGCCAAAGCCGTCAGGTTCGCGATAGCCGTTTCGCCCCGCCCTGGACGGCACCTTCTCAATTTGAGCTTGCAAGTGAAGCCGTTGTGTACTGCACTACACACCCGGTTCGCGAATCGTTACGTTTAAATGCAGCATTGGGCGCACTCAGCGACCACCGCGGTCGCGTCCTTCACGGGACGCGTGGATTGAAACGCGCTACACAGTACAAGTGGCACTACTCGGGTTCGTGTCGCGTCCTTCACGGGACGCGTGGATTGAAACATTCCGTCGCTGGAGCGGCTACATAGTCTAGACGGTCGCGTCCTTCACGGGACGCGTGGATTGAAACACAAGATGAGTCTGCGTACCGGAATTTCCGCTGAGGTCGCGTCCTTCACGGGACGCGTGGATTGAAACGATCTTTTATCCTTGCTTCGGGTGTCTGCGCGGCTTGTCGCGTCCTTCACGGGACGCGTGGATTGAAACACATGATGGCACCAGGCGGATACCTACGTCCGCATGTCGCGTCCTTCACG
>NZ_JBFHFD010000133.1:0-16089 GCF_041583735.1 Novipirellula sp. | reverse complement strand
GTTCTGGTATAGGTCTTCCAATCCATTGCCGCCAATGAGTGTCGCGAGACCACCCAATAACAGAATGTTATTATTTAGCAGCGGACGGTATTCAAGGCCAGTGCTAATATCGGTGCCGATGAATTTGTGGACTTCTCCTGTGAAGAGATAGGTTTCCAGAGTCGAGGTATCTTCGAACCACAGAAAATTGCAGTTGTTGATGGTTTTCAGCCGCGGGGTAATGTCAGCGTCCAAACCTAGGTTAAACAGGTGCAAACCGGGATTAACGAAGTTGGTTTGCCCTTGGAATTTGCTTTGCCGCATGCTTGGATTCAGACTCAGCCGATTGGTCAGCTCGACGCCGAACAGCCGAATGCCTTGGCGTCCCCAGTAGCTGAATTCATTACCGGCAAAGTTGGGATTGGCAAAAATCGCGTCAAATCCAGTCGCTTTGTCGTCGTTGGTGTCGCTGTCGCCTGAGTTGAACAGATACGACGTGCGGAAACGAACCCAGTCGCGGTCATAGGACAATTCAATCGCAGCCATATAGGCACTGATGTCCACTTCGCGACCGGCGATTGGATTCAAATCATCGCGGCCGAACACGTAATAAAACGCGCTGCTGACGTTGATCCGCTCCATGTGCCCATTGTTTGCGACGCCGAAATAGTACGAACGTACATCATGCGGCTGGAAAACACCGACCGGATCGGGACGAACGAGAAAATTGTTCTTATCGAACTCAAACGAGGCCCGGTCGTGGTTGGCGTGAAACGAAACACTTGCGGTGTTGCCGGGATACAAAAAATCCTGGCGATAGTAGTTCGCGATCCAGGTATTTTGGTTGCGATCGTCATCGATGACGTTCAACAGACTATTGGTCTCTTTCTCAGTTTGATCGAACCACATCAAATTGAATTGATCGCGATTGCTGTGCCGCGTTCCGAATAAACGGACGCCGCGATTGATATCCGCAAAGATAAACCCGCGGAAATCGCTGACAAACGGCTGGCTGCCGACACGGACCGAGGCAAAGTCGTAATACGGGCTGAGGTCCGAGATTTTGGATTCAAAGAACCATTCTTCCAATGCGAAATCGTCTCGATGGCGACTCGTTCCTTCGCGAACATCAGGACTGACCACGCCGAGTTCGTCCGCAACCAAATGATTGACGTTGTGAACCAAATTCAGTCGAAGTCGCCAATCGTTGGGTTTGAACGACGTGTTGCCATGGAACAGATCGACCGCAAAGGAAGTGTATTGAGCGGCGAGAAACGAATCGGGATCCCCAAAGAACCCGACCGCTCCTGGGTTGCGAGTCGCTTCGAACGGGGTCGTCGGCGTCGGCAATTGACGGCCTTCGAGCAGCGTCAAACTCTTGCCTTGCAACTTCAAAAACGTGTGCTGACCGATGATCGGATAATCACCTTTGAGCACGTTTTGGTTGTACGGATCCCAAAAAGCGCCTTCGACACCTAAGTAATCATCGTTAAGCGGGTGCCCTTTGCCGTAGCGGTCGGCATCGGGTTGCCCAAGTCGCCAACGATCCTCGACCGGAATAAAGTGACTGCTCGTTTGATGCTCGGTCGGCAGCACGCCGCTAGGGCCTGTGAATCCGTACGGGGCATCGCGGGCCGCGACATACAGCGGATTGGTATCATCGAGAAGGTCCAGATTAATCCGCGGCAATTCATTTTCGGGTTCGAGCGGATCACGCAGCACCTTAGGACGGATCTCGGCATCCCGTTCCTCATCATCCTGGAACGGATCGACGTCACTAGCGTCCGCATCGGGTCGGATTTCCTTGATGATCGAATCGGATGCTTGACGGACGGTTTGGCTCAGCAGATCTCGAAACGAACGCTGCAAACGCGACTCATCGGACTCATTGGTCTCGCTGGGCACTTCGGCCAAAGCCAAAGCTTGCTGGTTCGCCGGAACCGCCTGTTTTCCAGCGTCGGCCGTTTGCTTCGACGCTATTCTTCCACCGTCCCCAAGCAGTTCTCTCAGCGTCACGCGGCTTTCACTTGGGGAATCCACACCATCCTCGGCGCGCAAACTCACTCCAACCCAAACCAGGTTCAAGGCGAATGCGACTGTGATTCCCCGAAGATCAATCATGTTTGTACTGTATGCTTCCTCGCGTCTGCACCGATGGGGGGATGGGCTGTGGCTGCCCCCCTTCACCCAACTCGCTCGCTAACGTTATCGGCCGGAAGTGGGGGTTCGCTTTGTATCGTTTGGTGAAAACGTACGGATTATTCCGGTAGGCCGGTGCTGCAAATTCGCAATCTGCTTCGACTTGGCCGTCAACCGAACTAAGATGGGGGGAGGTAGAAATTGCTAGCCAATTTAAAGTGCCCCCTCGCATCCTGTTTGCTCCCCCCCGTTTTTTGCGGCGAAATTGTGAATTCTATGACTGCATCTTCCCTTGGTCGTGCAAAAGCAAAACGGCGTCTCGTGGCCGAACGGCTCGAGCAACGCCATCTGATGGCCGGCGGGGACGCGCTTGGGCTGCACAACGATCAGCTGCCGGCCGATGTGAATCTAGATGGGTATGTGTCCACTCTCGATGCGTTGGTGGTGGTCAATTACTTGCAGCGATTCGCAGGCGTCGACGAGTCGTCCGCACCCATGACTCAGGCTGAAACCGAAGCAGCCGCGACGCCCCCTTCGATGGTCGACGTCGATAACAACGGCCACGTCAGCGCACTCGATGCGCTTGTCGTGATCAATCATCTCAATCGCATGGGCATCGGTGAATCGACTGCGCTCGCCGAGTTGCCGACGGCCGATTTTGCGAATATCGCCAAAGCCAGCCAAGTCGATAGCGATGGGGTATTCCAATCCGCGAGTGACGAATTCTTCGCGTCGCTCAATGCCGCCGAAAGTCTCGGTGACCAAAATTTGCTCGAAGCGAGTGATGTCCAAACGCTGCTGCAGCGTGCTTCGATGGCCACCAGCAGCACCGATGCGATCATTGCGGTGGTCGATCGCAATGGCCGAATTCTCGGCGTCCGAGTCGAAGACGGCGTTAATGCCGATTTGATGAACGATCCCGAACAACTGGCGTTCGCAATCGATGGCGCCGTGGCCAAAGCTCGCACCGCAGCATTCTTTAGCAGCAACGCCGCTCCGCTGACTAGCCGCACCGTTCGTTTCATTAGCCAATCGACCGTCACCCAGCGCGAGGTCGAATCGTCGCCGGTCAGCGATGATCCCGCCTATCGTGGCCCCGGCTTTGTCGCGCCGATCGGGGTCGGCGGACACTTTCCGCCGGAGGTGAACTTTGCCCCGCAAGTCGACTTGTTTGCGATTGAGCATCAAAGCCGCGACAGCCAGTTGCATGCTGGTACTGACGGGATCACCCAGTCGACTGTTGAAACGAAGGACGACCAAACCGAAATCACCATCGCAGGCGACGACTTTGCCCTCGGTTCGCGATTCAACGCCGATCCTGCATATGTACCGCGAAACGCCGACGCATTCTTCCAAACATGGCCCGAGTCCTACGGCGTCGCAACCGAAACGTTCCTGGACAGCCAATCACGAGGCGTCGCCACTCTACCCGGCGGAATTCCGCTTTACAAAGCTGTCACCAATCCCAATGGTTCAACGCCCAACGTTCCGCTGAGCGAATCGTTCAACTTGGTCGGCGGAATCGGTGTCTTCTTTCCTGGTGAAGACGGATATGCAACACACGAACAAGGGTTTCAGCACGCCAGCGAGCGAGGTGGCTCGGCTCAAACCGAGAAAGAGCGAACCAACGCATCGAAGGTGCTCGAAGCCGAATTCACAGCGTTGATTGCCGCCGCCGGCACCGGGCTGGTCGGTCCCTCGGCGTTCGTTCGCGACTTGAGCGAATTCAATAACGCGCTGCCATCGCTCCCCGATTT
This sequence comes from Novipirellula sp., assembly GCF_041583735.1. Classification (NCBI taxonomy): domain Bacteria; kingdom Pseudomonadati; phylum Planctomycetota; class Planctomycetia; order Pirellulales; family Pirellulaceae; genus Novipirellula; species Novipirellula sp. The sequence goes on along the minus strand of NZ_JBFHFD010000133.1, from coordinate 12,214 downwards.
CTTCTTGCCCACCGGCCGCATTGATCTCGTCGGGATCACGCTGGAAATCTATGGACCGCACCCCGATCAATCATTTCGCCAACCTGGTATCGATCGTCTGATCAATGTCGGACGCTCCTTTGCTCGAGGCAGCGATTCGGGTGAAAACAAAGTCGTCAACGGAGACGGCGACACCTTGCTCGCCGGACAATCGGTCCCCGAAGGCTGGTTGGTGGCACCGCATGATTCGGCCGTCGATACCGAATTGACCGCCGAACGAGTCGAGCAGATTATCCTCACCGGCGTCAACGAAGCCGACCGCACGCGGGCGGCAATTCGACTCGACATCGACAACAACTTCCGCCCCGGTGCGAAAACACGCATGGTACTGGCAGTCGCTGATACCAACGGCGAACTGCTGGGGCTGTACCGAATGCCCGACGCGACCGTCTTTTCGATTGATGTCTCAATCGCCAAGGCTCGCAACACCGCCTACTACGCCGACGCCGACGCACTGCAAGCGGTCGACCGCATCGACTTCAACGGCGACGACGTGTTTGGACCGATTACCCAGTCCCTGGAAAACGCCTCGGGTGACACCGTGCCACTGGGCACCGCACTGACCAACCGCACCTTCCGTTTCATTGTCGAACCTCGCTATCCGACCGGTTCCAATGTCGATCCGTCACTGGCCGGTGGTTTGCAAAACGACTCGGCCGCGGATCTGTGTGACCAGAAACCAGGAGCATGCCAGCAAATTGCACCGCACAGCATTCTGCGAACCGCGGGAATCAATCCGGTCACCGCCGAAAATATCGTCAACGACCAACCGTTGGATTTTGACGTCTACGGAAGCACAGCCACCAACAGCTTCTTGGCGTTTGATGCCTTCAACCCAAGCCGCAACTTCCGCGACCCAGGTGACGCCGTCGTCGTGGCTGGCACCAATGAGGTGCAACCGCTAGCAAACCAAAACGGCATCGTTTTCTTCCCCGGCAGCACCCCGCTTTACATCGGCAACTCGCAAACGACGCTCGTTGGCGGATTTGGCGTCAGCGGTGACGGGGTCGATCAAGATGACGTGGTTACCTTTGCCGGGCAACAGGGATTTGATCCCAACGCCTCGATCCGCGTCGATCAATACGTTGTCGGTGGCGTGCGGCTACCATTCCAGAAATTCAATCGCAACCCGTTTGCTAGCTAGCACCGCGATAAACCTTGCCGGTTGTTCTAGCTGTGATGGATGATTCGATTCCCCGCGTCAAGGTGGTGCGATTGTGCCGATCCTTTTGGCAAGGCGTTTTGTTTTCTTGCCAAACGGATAGACGATGAATATCTCGAATCGACTTCGATCGATCGCCACGGTGTCACTTGGCGTCGCGATGAGTCTGGCGACCACTTCCGGCAGCGTTGCCCAATCTCCCCGCTACCACGACGACGCGTTGTATTACCAGGGAAGTGAGATCGTCGACAACGAGATGCCTTATTACGAGGTATCTGACGACGAAATGCCTCACGGCGAAATCAACGATTACGAGATCGTGCAGGATCATGCCTACATGCACGAGCATGCGTCAGAGCATCCTGCCAAGCACGGCCACGAAGAGTTCCACACTTCGCACCACGGCATTTGCCTTGATCCCGGCCATCCTCGCAAACCCAAACACGAACAACCGGGCGACATCAATCGCGGCGATTGTCCCCCGAAACGCTATCGGATGGACGATTGCGCTCGAGCGGGCAATCCTCATTGCGTCGCCCCGTGGGCCAAGTGCAGCCCCAACAAAAAATACAGTGCGTGGTTCGTTGGCGGTGGTGCCGCATTTTCAAAGGTCCCCGATCTGCATCCAGGTTTATTACACCGAGGCCGCGATCGCAAAACCAATGCCGACCATGGGTACGGCGAAGGCACCTGGGGAATGGATTACAGCGGCTTGTTCGGTCACGCCAACGTGTGGCTGAAATACACCTGTGGCCGAAAACAAGGCGGCGAGGGAGCGTACCGAACTGATGGTGAACCGAAAGTGATCGCACGTGTCAAATCGCTGTTCGAACACGACCACGGACATCACTAGCGAGATTGCGGTGATCGCTGGGTTGGCGACGGTTTAAGCCAGCCCGGTTAGCGTGCCGGTGGCGTCTTGGAATTGATCCGTCTCGACTCCCATCTTTTGCGCCAGGGTAACCAGCACGTTGGAAAGCGGCGGATGACGATCGGGATCATGGGCAAGATGCTGACCGTGTTTCAGCCCCCACGCTCCGCCGCCTGCCACGATCAGCGGTAAATTCTTGGGTGAATGTTCACCTCGCTCGCCGCTGTTCATCCCCGAACCGTAGACCACCATGGTGTGATCCAGCATCGAGCGACCGCCTTCTTCGGTCTGCTTTAGAAAGGTCAGGAAGCGGCCGAGTCGCTCCAGAAAACCACGGTCGATGACGCCAAGTTTTTTGAGCATCCCAGCGTCGCCTCCGTGATGCGATAGCTCGTGATGGTTTTCACCACCGGGACCATGACCGCCCGCCTCACGCGACCACTCAAACGAGATCACTCGCGTGGTATCGGTAATGAACGCCAAATAGCTAATCTCGAGCATCACATCGATCCACATCGTGCGGTCATGCGAGTTGCCTGGCTGGCTGTTCAGTTGCAGTCCGCGATCATCCACCTCCGGTTTGGGAACATCGATCCAATCCACTTGGCGTTGTACACGAAGTTCGGTCTCGCGGACCGACGCCAGATACTCATCGAGTTTCTTTTGATCGGAGTGTCCTAGTTTCTTCGTGAGCAACTTTGCTTCGCTCGCCACGTCATCCAGAATACTTCGCTTTTCCGCGTACCGACGCAGCGTCGCAGCTCGCGATGATGCATCATCAGGGACAAACAGCCGCTCGAACAAACGCTTGGGACTGTTCTCGGCGGGCAGCGGCGTGCCGTTGCGATCAAAGGAAAGCGTGTGGCTATGCAGCGCACTGCCAGTCCCCGAGCCATCGGAAAGTTGCAATGAAGGGAATCGCGTTGCCGCCCCCACCTTTTCCGCAATCAATTGATCGACCGAGATCGTGTTCGAGTAATCTTTGCCAGGGACCGCGCGAAGATCGGCACCGGTCAACCAGGTGTCCGCACCACTATGCCCGCCGGTTGCGTTGGGATGTCCTAGTCCGCTGATCACCGAAAAATCGGCACGATGATCCGAAAGGGCTGCAAGCGTCGGCGAAAGCGTGTAATCAGCACCGCTATTCGCAGGCATCCAATCTAGGATGTTCACCCCATTGGGCACGTAACAAAAGATCGTACGCGGAGTCGGTTTGACGTTCGATTTTGCCAGCGGCTTGAAGGTCGACGGTGCCGCGAGCAAGGTTTGCGGCATCATTGCTTCCAACAGCGGCAAGCCGATAGCAGCCCCACAACCGCGTAAAACGGCACGGCGCGAAAGTGGTTTGCGAGCGATCGAATTCATCATCAATTTCCCAACAGCCAAAAGTGAGATAGGCTTCCATCCTGTCACGTGGGGCAGGTTTTCAACCTGCCATGTCATGTGGGATAGGTTTCCAACCTATCATCAGTCTACCAACAGCCAACTTACTTCGTCTTAAACGTTTCCGATTGAACGATCGCCACAATCAGTGATCGCAATGCGTATTGATTCTGCTTCATCGTGGCGACGAAGTCACGAACATCGTCGCGGTCGGAAAACCCCAGCTCGCGTCCCAGTGCGTATGTCGTTAACTTGGACGCCAATCCGCTGAGAAACAGATCCTCATTTTTCAGCAACTCCGATTGCAGTCCCTCGACGCCAACGAATTCGCTGCCATCGGGCATTTTTGCACTGGCATCAATCGGCGGATCGTTATTGCCGATCCGCCCGTTGTAGCCGTGACCTTCCTGATCGCGCCATTCACCACACGCATCAAAATTTTCAAGGGCAAAGCCGAGCGGATCGATCTTGTTGTGGCATCGTGCACATGCTGGGTTTTCACGGTGAATGGTCAATCGATCGCGGACGGTTGCCTTGTCGATCCCAGGCACCTGGGTTGGTATCTCGCCCACGTTGGCTACCGGCAAACCTGGGTCCGTACCTAGCATCGTTTTCATCACCCACACGCCCCGCGTTACCGGTGACGTGCGGGTGCCGTTGGACGTGATGCAGTGGATCGAAGCTTGAGTAACCAACCCGCCACGATGCGAATCAGCCGGCACCGGCACACGGCGAAACGCATCGCCTTTCACTCCCGTTATGCCATAGAACCTAGCAAGTCGCTCGTTGATCGTGACGAAGTCGCTTTTGATCAAGTAACGTGAATCGATGTCATGACGAAGAATCTCTGCAAAGAAGGCTTCCGTTTCGTGCACCATCGAAACTTCGAGATGACGATCGTATTTGGGATACAAGGTTGACGTCGGCGGGTTCGCCCCGACGCTGCGAAGTCCGAGCCATTGCCCCGCAAAATTCTTGACGAACGCATCGCTCTTTGGGTCGGCAATCATCCGAGCCACTTGAGTCTCGAGCACATCGGGCTTGGCGAGTTCACCTCGAGTGGCAAGCCGAAACAATTCGTTGTCGGGCATCGATGACCACAGAAAATACGAAAGCCGCGACGCCAATTCGTATTGTGTTAGCGGTCGTGGCGACTCGCCCGCGGCTTCTGGTTCGGCGAGATACAAAAAGTGAGGCGACGCCAACACGGCGGCAAGCGGCACCTTGATCGCCTCGACAAACGTCGGCTTCTGCTCGCGATACTTCCGATAGAGTGCAAACTTTGCATCCAGTTCCTTATCATCCAATGGACGACGATACGCTCGCATCATGAACCGCCGGATCACCTCGCGTGCGTACGCGTTTTCGTCTTTGTCTTTATTTGGCGAATTAAACAGCAGGCGAGCATGGCTCTCCGGCGGCCATTGCGAATGCATCGGGCCCACTAATTCGATCCAGTCGACAAGCAATTCAGGACGAGCGAACGCATCGCGATCCTGCATCCAAAAGTTCTCTAACACGCGTGGGACGCTGTAGACATTGCTCAATTTCACGCCGGCTTTCTCAGTCGTAAAACGAGCACGAACTTCGTAAACCGCCGGATCCGACGGCAGAGCCGTAACATCAAACTCGCTGATCACTTGCGGCGTACCGCCGAGATTGATTGCGACTTTGACACGGGGTGGTCCATAGTCATACATGCGGTCGGTTTGAAAGTGCTGTAAATCTCGATCAACTCGTTCGGTTTCACGTTTTTCGGATTCGGGCTTCTTTGCAATCGCTTCATCACGACGCGTTTGCAAGATCGACTTGGCCGACGCAATCACCTCGGCACGCGAGGGGACTCGGCCGGCGGCACGGATGCGGATGATGTATTCGCCAGCGGACGGTACCTTGAAATCACGAAATCCAATTGATTTGTTCCACGCGTCATGATGCACGACCGTAAAGTTGCCCTCCGTGGTATTATTGCCATCGTTCAGCAGGATGTTGTTGCCGTCATGCTTCACCCGCAAACGATCGGTCCCTTCCGCGTTTTGCTCCGGTTCAAAATGCCACTTGATCGCCGCAGGTGGTTCGCCTTCGACGAGCGCATGATCCAGGATCGTTCGGGCAGCGGAATAGTAGAGTTCCATTTGCAACGGCGACATCGTCAGCGCTTCGCCAATGTTGTCAAAACCACCAGCCGGAGGATCTTCGGGAAAGGCCTCGGCGGGATCGAAATCGACGCCGACCAGATCTCGGATCGTGTTGTTGTACTCTGCGCGATTCATCCGCCGCAGCACCACGCAGGTCGCTCGTTCGGCGATCTCGGCTTGGGCGAGGGCGGATTCGAGCCATGTCGCAAACGCAGCCGCCGCTTCGGTCGAGGGCTGCTTTTCGTCTTCGGGCGGCATCTCGTGCCCGTTGATCGAATTGAGCACCTCCGCCCACTTCGACGAAATCAGAGGATCCGAAAAATCGGTCGAGAGCGTATCGAGTCGCAACTCGCCTTCTTGCTGATTAGGCCCATGGCACTGCACACAATAGCGAGTCAAGAACGAACGTTGGTGATCGCTTGGTTCCGCCCCGTCGGCGTGTAATGCGGAAACAATCGCGACAACGCAAACCAGCAAGAGCGTGAAAAAATGTTTCTTCATTGGATCAATATATGATTGCGACCTCGACGCGAGGCATTTCGGTTGGCGAGGTAAGTGCACCAAAAGTCTTGGCGACTTTCGCTACGCCAGGATTTCTTTGACAACGCGACCATGAACATCCGTCAGCCGGAAATCGCGTCCGGCATGCCGGTAAGTCAGACGTGTGTGGTCGATTCCCATTTGATTCAAAATCGTCGCATGCAAGTCGTGAACATCGACTTGTCCGCGGACGATCGATTTTCCGATGTCATCCGTTTCACCGTGAACGATGCCGGCTTTGACGCCTCCGCCCGCCAGCCAAATCGAAAAACAATCTCCGTGATGGCCGCGTCCGAACTTGCCTTCTTTCGTAGGCGTGCGTCCAAATTCGGTAGCCCAAACGATCAAGGTTTCATCCAACATACCACGTTGCTTCAAGTCGCGGATCAGTGCCGCGAGTGGTTGATCCGCCGCTTTGGCCAGCGGCTGATGTTCTTTCATGTCGCCGTGCGAATCCCAATTGGGGCGTGAACCGCTATCGACAAGTTCGATAAACCGCACGCCGCGTTCGGCCAAACGTCGAGCGACGATGCATTGCCACGCAAAGCTTTGCGTGTCCCCTCGCTTCAGTCCGTACATGGCGTGCGTCTTGTCGTCTTCTTGCTGAACATCAAACGCATCCGGACCAGCGGTCTGCATGTGAAAGGCCGTTTCGTAACTCTTGATCCGAGCCGCGAGCTGGGAATCGTCGCTGCGTCCAGCAAGGTGTTGACGGTTCAGCACATCGGCAAGCTCCAGCTCCATTTGCTGAATTTTTTGCTGGGTGGTATTAGGCATCAAGTTCGCGATCGGCTCCTTGCCTGGAATCACGCGTGTTCCCTGGTGATACGCGGGCAAAAAATCGCTGGCGTAAACCTGAGTCCCGCCGTAAGGCAGGTGCGGCGCGATCACGATGAACGAGGGCAGGTTTTGATTAACGGTGCCCAAGCCATAACTGAGCCACGATCCCATGCTCGGACGCGTGAAGGTTGCCGAACCGGTGTGCATCCCGACCGCCGCTTCGGTGTGATCAAAGTGCGCCGACTTCATCGATCGAATCAAACAAATGTCTTGCATCGAATCGCGAAGATGCGGAAACAGATCGCTGACGACGGTTCCACACTGCTTGTTCGCGCTCGACGGAAACACGCTGCCCATCAACTTGTCTTTGCCGCTGCCGTCACGGCCTTTGCCCGACGATTTTGTATCAAACGTGTCGATATGCGAGACACCGCCTGTGGCAAACACCATAATGATCCGCTTGGCCTTGGCCGGAAAATGCGGTGCCTTCGGCGTCAACGGTCCGCTTGGTAGCGACGTAGGTTCCTCGGCCGCCATCAATTCGGAAACGATGGCTGGGAACAAGATTGAACCGCCAATCAGCGAGCGGATCGAGTTGCGACGCGTAACGCGAGGTAGATTCATCGTGTCAACAAACGGTGGGTTGGATCAATCAACATACAGAAACTCATTCGTTCGCAGCAGCGATCGCGTAAACGCCGTCCATGTCTCTCGCTCGCGAACCGCTATGTCATTTTCAGATTGCTTCAGCACTTCATTCATCGACCGCATCCACTCGGTGATGTCGCTACGTTCGGCCGCGGTGGGCGGCCGTCCAAGGATTAATTCGTACGCCAACACCAAACGGGCGTCGTGATCCAAGTCCGGCTGCAGCAATCGAGCTACCAACTTCTCTGCGTTCTCATGCACGAAAGGATCATTCAACAGATACAACGACTGCACCGTCGTCACACTGCTGTCGCGAACCGACGTGCTGGCGTTTTGGTCGGCACCGTCAAAGGTTGTGAAAAAGGGGCGTGCATTGAGCCGGGCCATCATCAAATACACACTTCGCCGGTTGGTATCGTAAACGTCGCGAAATGGATGATGCTGGGTGTATTTCCACTTGTCCTTTGGCGGAAACGGATGCGGTTCGCGTGGCATCTGCGTATCGAATTCGCCACTGAGCAGCAGTAGCGTGTCACGCAGTGATTCCGCATCGAGTCGTTGGCGATTGAACCGCCAATGCCAATCATTATTGGGATCGGCTTGGATTGCGGCCGCGTGGTGGTCGCCTTGCGAACTCAGTTGATAAGTCCGCGAGAGCATGATGCGTCGATGCATCTGCTTGATCGACCAACCGTCGGCGATAAAACGAGACGCTAACCAATCGAGCAGCTCAGGATGCGTCGGCGGCAACCCACGCACACCAAAGTCGCTGGGCGTTTTCACAAGCCCCGTGCCAAAGTGATAATGCCAAATGCGATTGACGATCACGCGAGCGGTGAGCGGATTATCCGCGTCGGTCAACCACGTTGCCAATGACAATCGGCCGCTGTGCCGAGTCTCTTCGGCGGACAACGTCTGACCGCCCAACACTTCGAGAAAGCGGCGAGGAATCACGTCGCCGGGCTTTTGTGGTTCGCCACGTAGATGAACGGCGGCGTCATCGACATCGCCTTCGGCCATTGCATAGACAAGCGTCTTGCCCGGCTTGCCTTTTTCAACCAGCGGCACAAAGTCTCGCGGTTTGGAATCAAGCTCGATTCCGGGAAAGGGATATCGGCTGCTTGCTAAGATGCCATACAGTCCGTAATAGTCGTCTTGAGAAATCGGATCAAATTTATGGTCGTGACATCGAGCACAGGTGATCGTCATCCCCAACACGGTGCGACCGATATTGTCGAGCGAATCTTCGATCGTCAAATGTTGTGGATAGTCCTTGACGACCGAGCCGAATCGCCGCGAAATCGCCAAATAACCCGTCGCGATCGTTTGCTCGTTCCGCTGATCATCCGTCGCCGCCGGTAACAAATCGCCAGCGATCTGTTCTCGCAAAAATTGGTCGTATGGCTTATCGGCGTTCAGCGAATCGATGATGTAATTGCGATACCGATAAGCTTCTGGAATCGGATAATCCGAGTTATCGCCCGCGGTGTCGGCATAACGAACCAAGTCCATCCAGTGTCGCCCCCATCGCTCGCCGTAATGAGGCGATTGCAACAACCGATCGACGACCTTTGCAAACGCGTCTGAAGATTCGTCCGCCAAAAAGGCAGCGACCTCGTCGGGCGACGGAGGCAATCCGATCAAATCGTAGGTCGCTCGCCGGAGAAGCGTTCGTTTATCGGCGTCGCCGATCGGATGCAGCCCATGCTGTTCCAGTCCGACTGCGACAAAACGATCGATCTCGTTGTATCCCCAGCTCGCATCCTTGGGTTCCGGCGGGATGGGATCCGCGATTGGTCGCAACGACCAAAATTGACGAGCCTTGTTGACATCGATCTTCTTGCGAACAAAACGAGTGGCGTCGCTGCGAGGATCGGGGGCCCCCATTTTGACCCAGCTTTCTAAATCTGCGATCTCGGCGTCCGACAACTTTTCATCTGGCGGCATCTCCATCGCATCGTCGTACCGCACCGCTTGGATCAACAAACTATGTTCGACATCGCCCGGGATAACGGCAGGTCCAGTGTCACCGCCACGACGCATCGTCGGCCGCGAATCGACCAGCAACCCGCCTTGCAGTTCATCGCTTTCGCTGCTGTGACACTCGTAACAATGCGTGGCCAGCAGCGGGCGAATGCGACTTTCGAAGAACGCCAATTGCTCGTCCGTGATCGGCGGATCATTGGATCCGTCATGCTTGCCACGCCACAGCTCGATACCGGAAAAGTTCGCTGCACCTCCCTTGCTAGTCAGCTCGATCGATCCCTTGCTGACATCGACGTACCAGGGCCCGAGCTTTTGCCACTTGCCGGCGCTGCCGCTGTTGAACCGCGAAAACACCGTCTTGCCATTGACGCGAATCTCGTACGTTTCGGCGCGGTTGTCCTCCCACACATACAAGAACACGGTGAAGGTTCCGCCGGGAAGATTTTTAAGTTCGATGCGATTTCCGTTCCAGCGACTGCTGCGAATCATCTTCGCTCGATCCGCATCGGTCGACGGCACGAGCGGAACGTTTTGTTGTTCGAACGCTTTGTCGGTGCAAACGTAGTTTTTCGATTCGCGGCCTTCCCAAGCATGCCCATCGATGACGACCTCGGGGCCATTCAAATTCAGCCCACGAAAAAACACCGCACTCTCGCTGGCATCCGAAACGGACTTGAGCGCCACCGAAAACACGAGTGTCATGGCGACACGAACAGAGAAGTGCACTCGCAAAACTCCTGGGCAGCGATCGGGGTGGGCTCTCGGCACTCGCTGTTGGGTTTACCGAGAGTGATTTGGGGGGAGCACAGCGTTGGCGGGAAGAATTCAAACGAATTGAATCATGGTTGGATCGTCCATCATCGATCCGCCATAACGGTCTCAATCCCAACGATTATAGGCGTCCCCCCCGGCGAGTCACGCTGGAATTCGCCTAAAAGTCAATAGATTTTGGCAAATGGATGCTCAATCCCTCGTTCAGACGCCGGGAACCTTCGTAGTGGACGAGGAAATGAGTCCATGGGATTGGCTGGGGTCGTAGTGGACGAGGCAACGAGTCCTTGGGATTGAGTCTTCGGTGAGGGACTCGTTGCCTCGTCCACTACGGTTCTTGCGGGACTCGTTGCCTCGTCCACTACGATTCGGATTACAGATCGGCGAGCCGTTTTTCCGCGTCACCAAAGTGATCCAGCTTGACGTCCATGCGATCCATGATCGAAAGGTACATGCTGCACAGCTTTCGCTGCTCATCCCCTTTGTCAAGGTAATCGAGCACTCGGCCGGTTTTCAGTCCGCCCGATAAACCGCCAGTCAACAACACCGGCACCTTATTTGAATCGTGTGCATTTCCCGACCACATGCTTGAAATGAACAGCAAACATGAATGGTCCAGCACCGTGCCGTCCCCCTCAGGCATCGCATCCAACTTGCTGGCCAAGTACGCGTATTGGCTGCAGTAGTACCGCGAGATCCGTTCATATTCGTCCGACTTGTCGCGGTGAGACGCCGAGTGATGCGTGCTTTGCACATCGAGGAATGGATAGAACAATCCCGACAAGTCACGGTTTAATAACAGCGTGGCGACGCGAGATTTGTCGGTCTGGAAACCGAGCGCGACGATGTCGCACATCAACCGCATGTGTTCGCGAATGTCTTCGGGCAATCCATCGTCGGGCCGTTTCATCATCGCGATCGTTTTGCCATGATCCTTGGCCCGCGATGCGGCCTTGTCTCGTGCCGCCCGCATCGACGCGGCTCGCTTTTCGACTTCACGAACGCTGCTCAAGTACTCCTCGAGCTTGGCCTTGTCCGCCGAGCTGACGCGGTGACTCAGCGACACGGCGTCTTCGCGAACGCGGTCCAAGATGCTCTCGTTGCGGCGGCTGCCGTGGTTGTCAAACAACGCGTCAAAGGCGAGCGATGGATAGACCTCCATCGGCACCGGGGACGTCGAGTTCTGCCATGAGATGTGCGAACTGTAAGCCATCGAAAAATTGGTTTCGTGATAACCGGTCACCGGTTGCTCGCAGCCCAAAACCATACTGGGAACCGCCGTCTGCTCTTGAAAATGGTTCGCAAGCATTTGATCCATACTGATGTCGCCACGCAGCTCGGATCCCTTTTGCAGCGATGCTCCCGACAAGATGTTCCCGGTTTGCCCCGGGTGAATGCCAACGCCCGTTGCATTTTCGTTGAACAGCCCGGTGATGAAATTCATCTTATGCTTCAGTGGTTCCATCGGCTGCAAACTCTTGCCCAACTCCATCTGGTCGCCACTTCCCTTGGCCCACCAATGGTCGCTGTTGATCCCGCACCCCATAAAGACCGCCGCAAAACGTTTGGGTGAATCGGTGGGATCGTTGCCGGCTACGGTTTCGCTTCCCCAAACCGGAATCGATTCCAACCACGGCAGCGCCATCGCGACGCCGGTTCCTCGCAGCAGCGTGCGGCGAGACAGTCGGTGGGAAGCCGCAGACGAAGAGGCCGCGGCAGGTGTTTTTTGTTGAGATCGATCCATGCTAGTCTTCCTCACTCGAGTTCCAATTGGGTTCGTTTATTCAGAAACGCCGGGCTCGTCACAATCACTTCGATCATGCTGCTGAAACGGTAATCCTGTTCCGCCAGCGTTGACCGCATTTGAGCAATCGTTGCCTCGTCGGAAAGCTGCAG
>NZ_JBFHFD010000132.1:0-16166 GCF_041583735.1 Novipirellula sp. | reverse complement strand
TTCGACATTGGTGAAATTCACATCGCCAACACCGAGGCCCAATTGGTCCACCAGTCCGCTGGTGGATTCCGCTCCTTGAGTCACTCTCGCACTTGCATTTGCATTGACAACCAACGTGTCTGAAGCAACCGGATCACCGCCATCGTAGTTGACCGTCACACTCTGCAACCCGTTGGCATTCCCAGTGTCTGGCGTAAAGTTAAGCGCGTCGTCGCCTCCCAACAGACTAAAGTTAACGGTACTGAACCCTGCAAAGCTGCGTACGTTGTAGAGCACCGTCGCGCCATCTCTCACGCTGATCTGAGGCGTCAATGCACCGCCAGCGGCCGTGAAGTCCGCGATCACGGTCTCGTTTCCACTGGTGCCCGCCGCGTCCGGGTTGGTACCAAGCAGAGTCAATGTGTCGGTGTCGTTCGTAAAGCCATCATCATCGATCACGATGATGTCGGTGTTGTTGACATAGTCGATGTCGAGAATCAGCGATCCGTCACTCTTGTTCGTGACGATGATCTCACCGGAATCGGGGCCAGCAGGGCGAATCAAAATGTCTTCGCTGACCTGTCCCCCCAACAACGAAGTGTGCAGAATCAGCAAATCGGCCTGGTCGCCATCAACGCCGCTAGGGTCTCCCTCGTCAAAGAAAACATCAATGCCCCAGCCGCGTGGGGTGTCGTCTGCGTATGGGGTAATCTCAAGTGTATCGACGGCAGGATCGGCAACACCCGGCGGCGGATTTTGATCGTCACCATAAACGTTCAGAAATCTAACATCGTTAAAGAATACGGGCGCGCTGCCGTTGATTTCCAAGCTGAATTCACCCACCCCACCATCTTGTTGAAACGCATCGGTTCCATATAGCTGATCGATATCCTGCCCAACGACGACAAAGTTGTCCGTCTGGCTAACGGAAGCTTCGTTGTTGTCACCGATCATGTTGACAACGCCATTACCGGGCGTCAGCAGAGTATTCTCGATTGAACTAAAGGCGAGTCCAAACGTGGGCACGCCGCTGGACGGATCGTTCGAGCTGACCGAAACAACCGGTGGGGTTGTTTTGTCGCTGTAGATGTTGATCGGACCAGGCGTGGCTAAAAACAATCGGTCCCCGTCCGGAGGAATGGTGTCTGCGGGACTCAGGTTGGGATCGGGATCTCCTCCGTTTACTTGAATGCCAAAATTGAACGATAACGTTGCTGAGATATTGTCGGCGACATCAATGTTAGGAGTCACCGGAAGTGACGTGTTCGCCTCGATTCCGCTGTTGACGATCAAGCCTTCAACCAGTGGATCGCTTTGTACGAAACTATTGGTCACCAATCCGATGCCGAGCAGCGAGCCTCGTGAATTGTTAAAGCCGGAAACAAACCCGTCGCTAATATTCAGCGAATCGAAGGCGTTGCCGACACCGAAACCAGGGACGATGACGCCTGGACCCAACCCAAACGTGTTGGGGATTGCCCCAGGATCAAACGGGTCAATTGTCGTTCCGGCGTCGATCAAAGGGGCTTCACTCGGGGCGTAGACATAGAGCCGGTCGTCGACCCCGCCCGGAGTCGATCCGCCGCCATCGAACGTCAAATTGAACAGCCCGTTGAACTGGATGTCAGGACCGCTTGATCCGCCAGCGATACCGGGGAACTGATCAAAGAAACTCCCTTCGGTTGGACCGTCCCAAGGATCGCCGCCACGAAACACAAGGGCAGAATTAGAATCAAGTGGTGCCACCGTGAAATCATCGTCCCCCGATGTACCAACAACGGTTACGAAGTCGGGAGCGAAGTTAAAAGCGGATTGGTCTCCATTGTAAATCACCGTTTCCATCGTCCGGATCTGCAGAGGACCACGCCCAAGCGAGATTAATAATTCGTAGTCACCGGTCGATCCCGCACCTAGACCCGAGGAGGGATCAAAAGGGTCCGTTTGGAAATTAAAGAGTGACGAGACGACTACATAATAGGTGTCGTTTGCAAAGGCAGTGAAGTTAAGCTGGCTATCACCGAAGTTACCTGTCGACGCCACCAATGTTCCCGAACTGTTGTAAATTCCAATCAATGAGTCCGGAAGCCCGCCGGGCATGCCGGCTGCATTTAAATCAACGGTAATCAACTGCCCCGCAGCTGCGGATAGCTGGTACCAATCATAGTCACCGCTCGTGCCACCAAAAGGTCCATCTCCGATCGCTGCCGCACCAAACGGCACTTTCACCGTGCCTGGACTGCCCGCCGTTAGCCCCGTCGGGTTGGCAAGTGGAAGAGCTCCGTCATCCTCCGTTTGCGTAATCGTAATTGGAGGAAACAAGATCGGGAATCCAGAAACATCGACGTCCCCGTTCAGCGAATCAAGGTAGTCAAACGTTAGACTTCGATTTTGGAAACTGTTGTCGTTGACTTCAATCGAGTCGCGATTATTGGTATCGCCGGCAGTGCCTGCGGGGACATTATCGTCGCCGTGTACCTCCAGACTGGTGAGCGGAAAGGCTGCGGATGCACCGAGATCATTGGCGATATTTAAAACAAATCGATCGTTGCCGGCTCCGCCATGGAAAATGTTATTGCCACTCAACGCATCGCCATTGATGGTCATCGTGTTGGCATCATTACCATCGAACATATCGATTGTCGTCGTGTCACGAGCGGTTGTCGCCAACACATTGACAGTGTCGCCGCCGCTGCCGGTGATCAGGTTAAAGAACTCAAGTTGACCAACTTCATCGACGTTGTAGCGAATATCAACGGGGGCGTCGCCATCACCGAAACTCAGCTGAGTAATGTTGCCATTCGCTTCGAGCGTGTAAGTGTCCGGATCGGAATCACCTTGATCCGACACATTAAGCGTATCAATACCGCCGCCAGTATTCACATTGACTTGACCGTCAATGTCATCCAGATTTCCAGTATTCAAAGGCGCATCGGATGTTACGTTGACGGTGTCGTTCCCGTCGCCCGCATTAACAGTGACTGTCTGCGTCGCCACGACCGCGCTAATATTGATTTCATCCGTGTCCCCCTCCGAATTGATTACGATGTCAAATCCCGGCAAGTCGGGGAAAGGGATTAAAGTCAGCCCAGTAATATTGGTGAACC
This sequence comes from Novipirellula sp., assembly GCF_041583735.1. Lineage (NCBI taxonomy): Bacteria > Pseudomonadati > Planctomycetota > Planctomycetia > Pirellulales > Pirellulaceae > Novipirellula > Novipirellula sp. The sequence continues at coordinate 13,083 of NZ_JBFHFD010000132.1, read as the reverse complement.
CCGTATCACCAACCAACGTGCTCGCCCCGGTGGCGGGGTCGATGCGATACAACTCTCCTGCGTTGGGACCGAAACCGGAGACGCCTGCATACAAGTTCCCATCAGGGCCAAACTCGATGCTACCTGCCTGGATACCGGTGTTCCCAACAACGGTGGCGGCACCTGTGGTGAGATCAATCGTGTAGAGATCCGAAGGACCAGCCCCGCCCGCAACCCCGTACATCACCATCGCGGCTTCGTCATAGGCCAGTCCTGAAATCTGGTTGACGCCCGACGGACCAATAAAGGTCGTCGCTCCCGTGAAAGGGTCGACGGTGTAGAGTCCTGGATTGCTACGATGCCCGGTTCCGTACAGGATTCCACCGACGAATTCCAATCCGCTCATCTCATCGCCGTCGAATACCGTGCCGCCAATCCCCATTCCAGTTTGCGGATCAAACTGTTGAATAAATAAATTGCCTGACAGTTGTTCGAACGATTCATTCGTGCTTGGGTTGGTTTCGATTTCGGTAGCGGCGAAGGGAAGCAATCCGATCAGGGATCCTGCGCCTGTTACGGTGTCGATGCTGAACAATTCGGCGTTTCGACTACTACCAAGAAATACTGGCGGATCCGCGCCAGCGGGCGAGATCGGATCCAAAGCGTTGACGGTAATCGTGTCGGCGTTATCGCCCGCATTGACGGTAAGTGACTTTGTCGGATTAGTGAACTCCGTGAATTCGAACGTCGAACCGTCAATGGCAGATGTGTTGGGGGTGTTGCCATTCGGGTCCGCACCAAAACCGTCATCCGCGAGCAGCACATCAGGATTGGGGCCTGCCGGCAGATTGAAAACAATGTCGGCAACCGTCCCCACGTTCAACAACACAGGTTCCAAGCCTGTGTACGTGATCACGCTTCCGTCCAAGTCGATGTTGCCATCGTTGGCGTTGGTGTAGCTAGAGGTGATCGTGGTGAAATTGCCACCGAGGACTCTCAGTGTGTCGCTTGTGGTTTGACCGTCGCCGTCAAAACGGAGGCCGCCAGCTGGAATTGGATTCCCGTTCGAGAAGTCAATGGTCAACGAGTCGTCACCATCGCCACCGGCAACCGTCACCGAGTTCAAAAACGTTGTATCAAAGGGTGACATTCCAAACGGGGCAATGTTGGCCGGCGTACCACCGATCATGACTTCGAGTTGGCCGGCAACGTTGAGCCCGATCGTAATGTCATCGTCTCCGCCGGTACCTCCAACAATAAGATCTTGCGCGAAGACATTGACGTTCGCCTCCCACCCAGAGCGCGTGATGCTGTCATCGGATTCAAATTGAAACGTCAGTTGGCTGCCAGATGCGGTGATTGTCCCAGGCGGATTGGGAGTCACTGATTCAAAAGCACCGACCAACGGATCGCCGGTCGTTGTTCCATCAAAGATTTGCAGAAAATCAAAGGAGTTCGCGGGGCCTCCTCCACCAGCAAGGGGTTCGAGTTGAAAGCTGGTAAAATCAACTTGCAACACACTGCCTGATCCGCTGTTAAGCGTGAGAACACCGTCCTCGTTGTTAATGTAGTTTGCTCCAACGTTACCACTGTCAAAGTACTGATCGCCGTTTACGACGGCTTGATTTGCGGTCCCAGTGGTGGGATGAAGCACGACAGCCAGAAGTCGGCGGTCTTCCAAAGACTCGATGCGTGGTTTGCGCGACATCAAGTGGGTAAGTCGACGTCGTTTCGAATCGCGAGTCCTGCGGTCCTGTTGATGATCTCTACGTGCTACCTTGCCAAACATCATGACATCTCCCACTCGTGTTGCGAATCAATGAAGTTGCGTGACGGAAAGCCCCCCCCTGAACCACCGCTGGAGGGCGGTGCGAGGGGCACCATGCAGACATCTTAAGGGCTGCGCAATCAACAAGATAGGAAGATTAGGGGGATCACAACTACTTTTTTTGGGATTCTTTTTGGTTCTCAGTTGACAATGGGATCATTCGATGCGTTGCATTGGATCAAATTGAATACACGCAATTCCAGCCACGAGGACAAGGTTTCAGGGAACGACTACGAGCAGTCTCGGATGTGCGGGGTGGCGTGGCGAGAGAGTGTGGGAGGTGGCACGTCACCACGCAGATCTAATCGATTTTAGTGGTCCGCTGATTCGGCGTGCCAACCCTCGATGGCTGTACCGACATACGAAGGCAGATTGCAGAAGAAAGTGTTCCAACACACAAAAAAAAACGCGTGCCGAAATTTCATTCGGCACGCGTTTCAAGTTTGATCATCGCGATAAAACTCTAACTTAGAATCGCCATTCGGCTCGGGCGGTCAGGCCGCTGAAGGTCATCGTTTCGCCGGCGTCAGTCAGTCGCCCATCGCGGACCGAATCGATGTAGCTGCGGGTGGTGACCGCTTCGTACCAAGCACTCATCAGGAAACCGCTCGACAGCACGAGATGGCGTTTGTGGCCCATCCAGCGAACACCGAGTTCCGCGTCCAGCGTTGGGGTGGCATGGAAGTCTTCGTAGCGATTCGAGATCACGCCGCCACCGAATTGATTGCGTTGATCGTAAGTCGCGTTCCATTCGCCAGCCATCAAGCTAGCCATCGTTTTGCCATACAGCATCAATCCGGTGTTGCAGCTGTAGGTTTCGAAGTCCAATCCGCCGCTAATTCCGAAACCGTCAAAATCAATGTCGGTAGCGACGTTGGTAAGGCCAGCCGCTAACGCTGCGGTTTGGTCGGCTCGAAATTGTTGTTCGATGTTGCCATAGCGAACACCCGCCAACCAATTCACTGCGATCGAGTCGGTTTGTTTCCAAAGGTGCCGATAGTTCAAGTCGACTGTTTGAAAGTTCATGTCCTGCGAAGCAAATGCTTCAAGACTGCCGCTGCCCGATGTCGCGATGCTCGGGTGAGTCACGTTGGAAGCGAGCACATTGTTCTGTTGAGCTTCGATCGAACTCTGCGAGCTGCCGTCCCAACGAGCGTAGGAGAGTTGAATGCTGCTGCATTGTGACAAGCCAATGCTGCCTCCGACGCGGAAGCCTGCTTCGGCATCCAAACCAACGATACCGAGTGGTCCGGTTGGCGAGGCGACGGCAGGATCGGGGTCGGTTTGCTCGGTGGCGTAAATCAGATCGGTGCTGCCAGGTCGCAGCCAAAGGAACTCGCCGAACAAGCTGGTGCGATGTGCCCACCACGGTGCGACATTGCAATCTCGTTTTTGTTTCATCTTGTGAAGTTTTTCAAAAATCCCCCCACCGTGATCATGTTCGCATCCGCAATGACCCGAGGGCGCGTCGCAGGAATCACAGTGCCCGGATTGTCTTGGCATCATGTGTGGCGAATGGCTCGACTCGTTGTAAATCGGCGGCTCAAAATCAGCTCCTTCATACGCTGGGCCGTGGTACACCGGGGCCTCGTATTCGGGTGCCAGATAATTGGGATCACCTGCATATTGCCCCTGCCATTGGCTCTCCGACCCCCGCTCAAGCTGATTAGCAAAGCTGGGACTGACCCCATCAAGTGCGTTTGCAGCAGTGAGAGGAAGTGCAGCGACCAATGTTGTCAACGCACGTACGGCTTGAGTGCCAATCCAGTTTCGTTTCATTTCGCTAGTTCCTGTGTTTCATTATCCAGCCGGATGAGTTCCGGTGAGGGGGGGAGAAACAGCAATTGCCGCCAAGTGGGTTAACACTCCCCTCGCTGGTAGAGGTATCGGAACTAGTACCACCCGACTTGTGGGAATAACCGGTACAGCCGGACTTCTTCCCTAGTCTTCCTAGTTTGACCCGGGCTGAGTTGCGAGCGAATTACACTAACGGCGTAGAACACCGAAGAAAGAGCCGCCATGGCGAGCTAGTGGCGTTTACTTTGCCGCTCGCAGCAAAGCCATCAAATCCGATAGTTCTTGATTCGTAAGCTGGTCGGCCAGCCCCGCCGGCATAATTGAAATCTCGCTCGGTTTGCTCTGTTCGATGTCGCGATGGTCGAGTCGGACCGTCCGGTCGGCGGTGAGGTGAAGTTCCAATCCCTCGCCCGTCCGCGCCCCAAGCAAACCGTTGAAGACTTGCCCATCGATCGTCAAGATGTGCAACCCCTGGTAGCTCTGCTCTTGCCGAGCACTCGGGAACAGGATCGCTTCCATCAACGCCTCGGCGGTGCGACTCGCTCCGATACGCGTCAGTTCAGGACCAATGTCCGCGCCGACATAGCCGATGCGATGACAACCACTGCAGGCCGCTTTGCTGCTGCGAAACACCTGCAGTCCCTGCACGGGATCGCCGGGTTGCAATTGGGATAAGCGGGCTGCGACCGAAGCTTGGATGTCCGCATCGGGTCGCTGCAATTCGGCGTCGGTTTGTACCGCCAATGTCTTGAGATCGCCAGATGATTGACGATACAAATTTGATAGAAACCCTTGCGGCAAAGTGCGCGAAACGCGAAGCGTAGCGAGTTGCGTCAACATTGCCTTTTCGATGGTCCTGTCGCCCGAGCGATGCACCGCTTCGATCGTGGTCGTCAACCGTTGTGATGGAATATCGGCTAGCGATTGGGCCAATCGATTTGCGTCAGCCAGCTTTACTCGCTGTAGCACCCTCGAGGCAAGCGGTGCAAGCGTTTCATCATCACCCAAAAACGCGGTCAACAGCTGTTGTTCCACTTCGCTGTTTTCCAAAATGCTGCCGACAGGCAGTGATGCAAGCAGATCAAATCGATGTTGAGGCGACGATGACTTGAATGCAATCGTTCGCAAAACATTTGCAAGTGCGTCGGAATCATCCTTCTCGATTTTGGTTTGACGCAGGTTTTCCGCCAACGTGCGTTGTAGCGGTGGTTCGGCATTTTCGAGCCACAACACCAATCCGTCGACCCATTTCGAGGGCATCACGCCAGCGTTAAAGTCGTGCAAGTGGTTGGCCAAGAACGATTGTTTGGCTTCGTTGAATGTGCCGGCGCTCTGGATCCACTTTGCGATCGGTTGTTGGACCGCATCTTGAAGCTTCCATCCCTCCAGCAATAACGCGAGCGTCTCAGTCGGAACGGAGTCTTTCGTTCCAAGGTCAGAGAACCATTGGTCAAGCCGTTCGCTCGCGAGGGGGGCCCACTCGGGGTGCTTGGCCATGATTGCTGCGGCGGTGTTCCGCAAGCTAGGATCGTTACTGTGGATTGCGGTAAACCAAACCGAAATTGGAATATCGTCACATCGGTCGACCCGATCAAGTACTAACAACGCAGCACGTCGTTGAGGCTCGGATTGTGCATGGGCCAAAAGGTCGACATCGCTGTTGCGTGCGATTTCGATCAATGCATAAAGCAATGCATGTTCGAGATGCCGATCTTGTTGGGCTTGATCAATTGCCTCCAGTAACGATTTGACGGTTTCGGGCGAGCCCATTCGGCCAATTGCTTCCGCACTCCTACGCCGGACATGCAAATCATCGTGCTCGAGCAAACGCAATAGTTCGTTGAGCGACTTCGCATCTCGGTGCAGTGAAACCGCATGACACGCGGCCTGCAAGATCGACGCGTCCGATTGCGAGAGTTGTTTACGGACCGCGGCCCTTGAATTTGGTGTCCCGAGACGAGAAATCGCCCACAACGCTGCTATCCGATCCTTGAGCGCGCGGTCCGGGTTGTTGAGGACCGATTCGAGTGATGGGATGACGGAGTCATCTGCGTTGGCAAGCTGCAGACTCGCCTGGCGTCGGACCCAAGACCGCCGATCATACAGCGATTCCACTCCATGATTGTTAGCCGTTTGCGATTCACTCGCTTGCGAAGTGCATTGTCGAGAATCGGATTCGGCATTGATCTTCGAAATCCGATAGATGCCCCCGGCGGCGGTGGCTTGATCGATCCGCGACGTGGGGCAACAAAGGTCATACCAGCCGCCGGTATCGATCACCAGTAGGCTGCCATCGGCATCTTCGAGCACGTCGGTGGGGTGGAAATCGACTCGATCGGCGATGACCAGATCACGGTCGACGCTTTGATAACTGCCCCCTTTGGGGATCAGTTGATGCGCCGTTACCTTTTGTAAATTAAACAGTGCGGCGACAAGCACTCGGGAATTGGAGTGTTGCTCCGAAGCGACTAGTCGATTCGAGTGCAAGCAGGCGAGGCCACTCGGGGCGGCAGGACCAAGCTGAGTCATGATCGGCATCAGCGATCCGGTCCGTGGGTGACCGTCGAGCACGGCATTTTCCTTGCCATAAACACCTCCGTAAACTGCATGGGCTATGCCATCGCGAAGTCCATTGCCGGGATGCTGCAAAAATGTGCTGGTGAAAAACGCTTCTCCCTCAGGCGTGAACGCCACTTCCACCGGATTGTCCATCCCGCCGGTAATCACTTGTTCGACATCGCCTCCGGCGAGTTTGCGGCGATAGATGTGGGCCGCCGACGATTCGAGGGTGCGTCCATCCAGCAGCGAGTGGGTTTGTTTTGCAAACGCTCCTTTGCACCAGTAGATCCAGCCATCGGGGCCGAGGTAGGGACCATGCAGATCGTTGGCGCACCCGGTGATGGTTTGCCCGTCGAACCAAACCTCGCGTTTTTCGCAGACACCATCCTCATCGGCGTCCGTCAATTTCCAAATCACGGGCGGGGCCGCGACGAGGATGTCGTTACCCACACACAGCACGCCTTCAGGGAAACTAAGCTTATCCGCAGCAACGATCCGTTTGTCGAAATTGCCGTCGTGATCGACATCGACTAATCGAATGATCTTGTGCAGTTTTTTTTCATTGTGTTCGACAATCGGTTTGCTGGCGCCGCCGGACTCGGCCACCACCAAACGGCCTTGATTGTCCCAGTCGGCGACGATCGGCCATTTGACCAAGGATTCGTCTGCGACTTTTTCGATTTTTAACCCGTCAGCTAACGTGAATTGAATCGCGTCGATGGTCGTGACGTTGACCGCGTTTGTTTGTCCCAAGATCGGAGTGGATGTGACACCCAGAAACAGCGATGCAAAGACACATCGCGACCAAGCTTGAGTATTGAGCATGATGTTGCCGTGAAATGGCGCTGCGGCGGGATGGTGGGTGAGGACCGTATTGCGCGGTATTGCGCGGTCAAAGTCACTGTCGTTTCGTGACGCTCGTAGCTTACCAGCTAACCGCACGTCCGTGTTGCTCCGCCACGACGACCGTGAATCGCTGCGGCTAACGCATGTGCAGCAGAGTGCGAACCGCCGGGACTTTCGCGGCCGCTCGGCGGGCAAGCGAGCGAACAGGATCGGCCCATTGCGATCGCAGGAATCGATAGCGTGATCGCTGCAGTGTCTGGTTCAGCACATACCGAGTGTGATTCAGATCGACGCAGCCTTCACCGACCATCGTTTCGGCCGTCGCCAATCGACTCTTGTAACCTTCGAGTCCTTTGCCAAAGTCCACTCGTTGCACGTCTCCATAGGCCCCTTCCTCCGCCGCCATCAACATGCTGACGAGACCGGGAGAGTAACGTGCGGAATCAAAGTCGTAGGTGTTGACCAAAAAGTGGGAAACGGTTTGGGATCGCAAACAGTAATGCAAGGCGACCGGTTTGTCGGCTGCCTTCAAGTAGACAATTTCGCCACGAAAACGATCGTCGGTCTGCTGCATCCAAAGTCTCAGCAGCTCGCGGACCCACGGTTCGCGGAAAGGATGTTTGCGATGCTGGGCTTCGTATTGATCGCACTTCCATTGCAGTAGCGGTTCCAACAGGTCGCTTTCGCATTGCTGTTTGCCTGCGGTCAGTGCCCCTAAGGCTTTTGTCATCCGGTTTTGCCCCGTACGGACCGTCTTCTTCAAATTGGCACTTCGATCATAGACCATGTCGATATAGGCTTGGTGACCTTTGGATAAATCCATTTGTGGCGATGACCAAATAGCCCAGCAGTTCGATGCCAGGGGTTGCTTCACGGGAAAGACATGGTCGAATTCCCAACGCACCAATTCTGCGGCGTGCAGCAGTGCCTCGGGATCGATCGACGTCCCGTCGCGATAGATGATCCCTTGATAATCCGCCAATGTCCGCCCCACAGCGCCCGCCACATTGCCATCCAGTCGCTCGAAGGGGAAGACCGCGTTTAAGCGTTTGCCGTCGGCCAGAAACGCAACCTCGACATTCGGTAGCACTCGAGCGACCGTCTGGACATAAGTGGGAGTGAAATAGGGACTTTCAAATTCAGGCGTGTTGTCCAGCAGTTCCCACCACTGGGAAATAAGCCGCGCACTTATTTCATCGATCGATTGAACCTGCCATTGCCTCACAACACATTCCCCAATAAGAGAACCACGCCTTGGTTGCCGCATGCCTCATGTGGCTATGTGCGGACGGTTCATTGTGGGGGCACTGGAAGGGCTTTGGCAAGTGGATAATCCCCAAAAAGGGTGCGCTCATGCAAAACAGATCGCGTTCGATGCACTGGTGATGTCTTGTTCACTGATGCGGTGTTTGCACAGTAGGGGTGGTAAAACTCGATGCGTGAAAATCGTTCGGTCTGACGTGATTGCCGCCGCGATGCTGAAGTACAATCGGAGATCTCGCCTGCACGGCTATGTCCACGCTGAAGACTTCGGTCTTTGATTTTTCTCCCTCCAAATTGAGCCGCCCTTTCCATGAATCGTCTTTATTATGTGTCTGTCATTTCAATGTGCCTCTTTTCTGTCACGGTCGTGGCCGAGTCTGTGGAAAAACAGGTCGGGGTCGGCGCCAAGCCCATCGACGGTGCCGAGATGATCATTGATGGGTCACGTGAGATGCTGGACCAGAAATGGCAATATTGGGAAGGACCACGGTTTGCTTCGGCGATGCCAATCAAATGGAAGATTGTCGACGACCCGGTCGATGACGGCACCAGTTTGATGACCGATGACCGCGCCGCCGACGGTGGTAAGTACGGTGCTGCTGACATCGTTACAAAGAAGACGTATCGCGATTTCCGCTTGCACATCGAGTTTCTAATCATGAAACCGGGTGGAAACAGCGGCGTCTATCTGCAGAACCGCTTTGAGATTCAAGTGCTCGATGGTGACAAAACGAAACACGGCATGGCGGCAGTGATCAACGAAACCGAATCACCCTATCACGCCTACAACGGGGTCGGCAAATGGAACGCCTATGACATCATCTTTCGTGCCGCCCGATTCGAGGATGGGAAAATGGTCGAAAAGCCGATGGTGACGATGTATTTCAACGGCGAGAAAGTGCATACCAACCAAGTGATCAACAAGGTGTGGGGCGGGCCGAACTCGGGCGTCGATGGTGGCAATGATGGTGGTCGTGGTATCACCGATACGCCACAGGGGCTGAAACTGCAATGCGAAGGTCACGACGTGCGTTACCGTAACACTTGGATCAAAGAGTTAAACCTCGAGGAAGCAAGCACTGACTTCTAGAGTAAGGTTCACATTAAGCAGGTCGCTCGGTATATACCGTCGATCCTTTTGTAAGCCAACGGCGTGAGCCCAACGCCATCTACTTTGGCACGATGCGGGTGGATCTTGTAGCGGAGCGGCGCAAGCCGCCCCGTAAATTTCGAACGCGTTATTCGCTGCAACCGAGCGGCTTGCGCCTCACCGCTAAAAAAAGCATTCATCGTGGATCCAAAGTCTTGACGGCTTCCGCGACGGCGACGGCAAAAAATACTGACCGACCGACTTAGCTCGCGTTTTCTTGCATGTCGGTTTCTACCACCGATTGGGCAAAACTCTGGTAGGCACCGCCGACCTGTTGTGCCATCGGATCGGGCCAGGCATGGAAACGATCTTCGGTCAACGCGTCGAAGATTGCGTTGGCGACGGACGAAGGCGGTGCGGCGCCTTCGGTAAACCCTGCATGGTCCGCCATGTCCGTTGCGATCGGACCGGGATGGACACTGACCACCTGAGTCCCCTGTTCCGCTAACGTGTCGCGAAGCGCCTGGGTGATCGAGTAACTCGCGGCCTTGGATGCCGAATAGGTCGCGACGTTGGCGAACGTCTTGACCGAGACAACGCTGTTTAGTTGGACCAATGCCCCGCCGCCATTAGCGGCCAGCACCGGTGCAAACGCCTTCGCGGTGCGAATCAGTCCGTAAACGTTGACGTTCATTTCGAATTGAATTGAATCGAGGGTATCGTCGTCGATCGGCCCGGATGTCTTCAGAACGCCCGCATTGTTGACGACCAGATCGACGTCGCTGGCGGTTTTTGCAGCCGCCTGGATCGTGCTTGGATCTTCCAAATCGAATTGGACGGGGACGACGCGGTCACCATATTCGCTAACCAGCGAATCGGCCGATTCTAACTTTCGCACCGCTGCGTAGACTTTTTTAGCTCCGCGACGCAATGCTTCCTCGACGATCGCTCGGCCGATTCCGCGATTAGCACCCGTCACGAACGCGGTCTTGTTTTTAACATCAAATGACATTTGGCTTATTCTCCACTTTGAATTTTTGATTTGGTAATGCGTTCAACGCGACACCGTGATCGCTCTGTAGGGACTACTCGCTACACAGGCCGACTCTTGCTCGGTTTCGAAAACCTTTCCACAAATACTCTAACACTGGGTCAAGTCAATTGGTCAAGTCAATTGAGCACCAAGCACATCCGGGATTGACGGAGAAGCCGCGTCACGCTCTGATTCGGCCGTGCCGGTGGTCTTGGCGACACCGGTCCGCTGGATAGCAAATGCCATGCTCAAAACGACGGGCACCAAAAACATGGTAAAGACCGTCGACACCACCAAGCCGCCGGTAATCACCGCCCCGAGCCCACGATACAACTCGCTGCCAGGCCCCGTCAAAAAGACGAGCGGCAACATCCCGCCGACACTGGTCAACGTGCTCATCAAAATCGGACGCACGCGGCTGACAACCGACTCGACAATCGCATCGTTGGGGTCGGTGCTGACGGCGTTGCCATCCTCGTCTTTCCCCGTTTTCAAAAAGTTCAGAGCTTGGTAGACGATCAGGATCGCATTGTTGACCACAACGCCTGCCAAGATCACGAACCCGAGGATCGTCAGCACGTCCATGTTTTGCACCGGCAGATAACGATCGCTCAGCGTCCACTGGTGAACCAACGCCAACCCGATGAAACCGCCGAGCGTTGCCAAAGGAACGCTGATCATGATCACCAGCGGGTAAGACCAACTTTGAAACAGCACCACCATCAACAGGTAAACAATCGCAAACGCCAGAAAGATCGAACTAGAAATTGTTCCCACAAACGATCCATCACCGATCAAGGCGGTTTTGATTTCGGCAAGCGAACCGGCGGATCCCGCGAAGCGAACATCGACGGTACCTGGAATTGCCTTGGATTCGCGAAGTGCGGCAACTTTCTCGTTCAATTGATCGATCACCATAGCCAACGGCACGTTGTCCGGTGGAGTCAACTCGAGTGTGACGGCGCGTTGACGATCGACGTGACGAATTTGGTCCTGCACGCGAACCCGATCAACTTTGGCGATGTTCTGCAGATCGACTACCCCATCGCGGCGAGTGGCAACCGGAGCGTTGCGAAGACCTTCGACGGGCGAATTGCCCAACGCTGCTTCGGTGATGATTTTCAGATCCTTCAGTTCACCGCCACGCTCAAAACGACGAGGGATCAATATGCCATCGCCCGAGGCCTGTGTCGCCAGCCCCACGTCCTGTCGCGTTAGACCGGCGTCCTGCAACCGTTCATCGTCTGGTTCCACACGAATCTCCGGTGTCGGCAGCAAGAAATTCGATGGCGTCGGATTGGTGCTCTTGTTTCCATAGTCTGCCACCAATTGCCCCATCAACGCGCCAGCCGAATCGACCACTTCCTCGAGCGAATCGCCGACGACATCGATCTTGATCGCCGCCCCCGTGGTTCCTCCGGTGCGAAACAATGGGAATTGAAAGGTGAAGTATCGGGTGTCGGGCGCGGCGCCTGCGATCAACGCACTCTCGACTAATGGAATCGCGTCGACGGTGGTCGCGGCGTCCACGGGGATCGCTCCTTGAAAGATCCGGCCTTCACGAGCGACGAGGAAGTAGTGGTCCAGCAGCGGGCTGATCACCGTCTCGGATGATTCCGGACTGATCGGTAGCTCGACTCGATTATCAATCATCGGATTTTCGCGACCACGACGGACCTCCTCAATTGCAAACCGATCTCCCGCGGCTTCCCATGAGGCACGGATATTGGGCTCGATACGACTGCCGATTTCGAACAATTGGTCGATGCTGTAGCCGGGGGGCGGAACCAAAACGCTGAAGACGAGGTTGCGGTTTCCCTTTGGCAAATAGTCTAGCGGCGGTAACAACATCACGATCCCCACCACGGTCGCGGCGGCAAACAGACTTGCCGTGACGATCCGGCGAACCCAACCTGACACCAACCAGCGAACGATCGCGCCAATCATTGCCGGCAAATTGGTCAGACGCACAAACGCTTGCGAAATTGCCGATAGCCAACGGGCAAGTCTCGAGCGAGGTTTCACTGGCTTAGGATCGCTCCCTGCTGGAATCGGTCCGTTCGAATGGGCTGCGAGCGGCTTCAGTAAAACGCCGGCCGCGGCGGGGATGACGGTTAGTGATACGATCAAGCTCAGCCCGACCGCGGCCATGATCGCTAGCGCGATGTCGCGGAACAGTTGACCGGCTTGTTCTTGGATCAACAACACTGGCAAAAACACGACCAGCGTCGTCAACGTGGACGCCAACACCGCACCGGCGACCTCTTGGGTTCCCTCCAGTGCTGCTTGCTTTGGAGGATGGCCTTTTTGCAAATAGCGAAAGATATTTTCGATCACGACAATCGCGTTATCGACGACCATACCAACCGCAAACGCCATCCCCGCCAATGAGATGATGTTCACGCTACGGCCGAGCGCCAACAAGATCACCACGGTTCCGATCGTGGAAAGCGGGATCGCGATTGCGATGATGCCGACAGAGCGGACGCTGCGAAGAAACAATAACAAAGCGACGACCGCTAATGCAGCGCCGGACAAAATGTTTTGCTGGACGAGCGCCAATGCATCTTTGACATAGTTCGACGAATCCCATGTTTGCACGAGTTCTAGTTTGCTGCCGGGGGCCATTTCACCGGCGGTTTGCAGGATTTGAGCTTGTTGGCTGAGCAGTCCATCTGCGGAATTCAT